>DATMZZ010000382.1:0-14505 GCA_035573175.1 Allostellaceae bacterium | reverse complement strand
GGCTGAAAAATGCCCGCATCGACGGCGCGCTCGACCTCGGCGATGTTTCTCTGGGGGCACTCGCGCTCGATGATTGCGACATCGCCGCGCCGCTGATGCTCGACGGCGCGCGGCTCGGCCGTTTGTCGATCATCGGCAGCCGGCACGCGGGGCTGCGCGCGCGGGGCGCGACGATCGACGGCCAGGTCGATTTCGCCGGCGCCAAACCGCTGGCGCAGCAATCCTGGATCGATCTCGGCTCGGCGCATATCCGCGGATCGGTCGACGGCTGCGATGCGCAGCTCAACGCGCCGTCGCCGCGCGCCAAGGAAAACGTGCCGCCTTGGGATCACAACTATGCTCTGCGCCTGTCCGATGCGCATATCGCCGGCAGTCTGTTTCTCAACGGCAAGGTCGTCGCCAATGGCGGGCTTTGCCTCGACAACGCGCATGTGAAGGGGTCGGTCTGGGCGCGCGGTGCGACGATCATCGCGGGCGAGGGCGACAGCTTCCATCCCGGCGACGCGATCCACGCGCATTGCGCCGCGATCGACGGCATGCTCGCGCTCAATTTCGATTTCCGCGCGCAGGGCCGCGTGTGGCTCCTCGGCGCGCATATCGGCGACCGCCTCACCGTCGGCTTCGGTGCCAAGCTGGCGCGCGTCGGCGAAAGCTGGGATTGGGGCAACCGGCTGATGAATCAGACCGTGCTGCTGCTCTTCGATCAGGCCGAGATCGGCGGCAGCGCCCATATCGCCGATTTCGCCTTCGGTGGCGCGATCAGCCTCCTCCATGCGCGGATCGGCGCCGGGCTCTCGATCATCGAGGGCAAGATCGGCAATCGCAGCGCCGACGGACGCGGCGCAGCCGTCGCGGCGGATGGCGCGCATATCGAAGGCGGGGTCACCATCGGCAAGAAGCTTACCGCCGAGGGCAAGGTCTCGCTCGCCCATGCGCATATCGGCGGCTCGCTCGATTGCCGCGGTACGACGATCCAGAACGCGACCGAGGACGGCAAGGGCGTCGCCCTCGATGCGCAATATGCGACCATCGCCGACGGCGTGCTGCCGGCGGGCCTCGCGGAATCGGGTGGCGGCGAAACCTTCAGCGCCGAAGGCCGCGTTACCTTCGCGAAGGCGCGGATCGGCGGCTGACCGCTATGAGCGGCGATTATCTCATCCGCACCATGTCGCGCGCCGAGCTCGACCGCGCGGTCGGCTGGGCGGCGGCGGAAGGCTGGAACCCCGGTCTCAACGACGCCGATGCGTTCTACGTCGCGGATCCCAGCGGCTTCTTTGCCGGTGTGCTGGACGGCGAGCCCGTTGCCTCGATCTCGCTCGTTGCTTACGACGCGCAGTTCTCGTTTCTCGGCCTCTACATCGTGCAGCCAGCTCATCGCGGCAAAGGGCTCGGGCTGCGACTGTGGCGCAAGGCCCTGGCGCAGCATGGCACACCGCTCGTCGGTCTTGACGGGGTTGTCGCACAGCAAGAGAACTATAAGAAGTCCGGCTTTCAGCTCGCCTATCGCAATGTCCGCTATCGCGGCGTCGTCGCGGGCAAACCGAGCGCGCAATTGGTCGCTGCAGATGCGGTGCCGTTTGATCGCTTGCTCGCCCACGACCGCGAATTCTTTCCGGCGCCGCGCTCGGATTTTCTCAGAGGCTGGATAAAGCCTGCCGACGGGAAGGCGCTTGTCGCGATCAATGACGGCGGGATCGCGGGATTCGGCGTCATCCGCGCGTGCCTCGAGGGCTTAAAGATCGGGCCGCTCTATGCCGAGTCCGAGCGCATCGCGGAGGAATTGCTGATCGCGCTGGCGACGACGGCGCGCGGCGACACGATCTACCTCGATGTCCCTGCGCCGAATGCAGCGGCGATCCGTCTTGCCGAACGGCACGGCATGAAACCCGTCTTCGAGACCGCGCGCATGTATACGGGCGCCGCGCCCGATCTGCCGCTGTCGCGGCTTTTCGGCGTGACGAGTTTCGAGCTGGGCTAACCAATCATCGTCATTGCGAGTCCCTTCGACAAGCTCAGGAACGAAGCAATCCAGTGGTCGATACAGACTGGATTGTTTCGTCGGCCCCGTTGGGCCTCCTCGCAATGACGAACTAAATTATCAGTCGTATCCGACCCGCTCCGTCGTTGGCTTGGTCGCGGCTACCGGCGTGCCGCCGAGATCGATTGCCAGCGGATCGCTCGGCGTCTTCTGCGACGTGAAGCGCGGCATCACTTCTTTGACGAAAAGCTGCATCGATCGCTCGGTGAGCTTGCGCCGCTCGTCGTCGTAAAGCCCGTTGTTAAAGGACAGCAGCACATTGCCGAGGCCGACATCGGCCAGTGTCTGCATCTTCTTCGCAATCGTGTCCGGGCTGCCCCAAAGGCACCAGCGCGTGTAATAGCTCGGATCGGTCGCCGGCGGGCGGATGCGCAGATTGGCTTGGCTGACACCGCCCACGCGCTCGGCCTCTTGCATGAAGGGCAATTGCCGCAGGCGGAAGCGCTCATGCCCTTCCATCGTCGCATACATGTCCTTGAAGGCCTGCTCGTCGGTCTCGGCGACGAAGATGCCCTGGAAGGTCTCGGTCGTCCATTCCATGCAATGTTTCAGCACAGCAGGCGACTGGCCGGCGCCGGCGAGCTCGTGGCGGTATTTGCGCAACGAAGCGATGAAGCGCTCGCGTCCCATGAAGCCGGAGACGAAGATCGGCCAGCCGTTGCGGGCGGCGCGGGTGATGCTCGAGTCACGCGAGGCAACGCCCATGATGTTGGGACGCTTCTTGCGATAGGGCGCGGGCACGATGCGCTCGAACAGCCAGCCGGAATAATTCGGCGTCTCGAAATGATAGGGCGGGTCGTCGAGCGTGTGGTCCCAGAGCTTCTCGGCGATCTCGAGATTCTCCGTCGTCATCGATTTGATCTGGTAATCGTAATCGAGACCGAAGCCGACGCCTTCCTCGGCATGGATGCCACTGCCGACGCCGTAAAGCACTTTGCCCTTGGCGAGATGGTCGAGGACGTTCATCTGCTCGACCAGATGGACTGGGTGATGCAGCGGCACGACCACCACCGCCATGCCGATCCAGGCCTGCTTCAATTGCGGGGCGACGTAAGACGCGATCTGGAACGGTGCGCTGCCGGTCGGCGAATAGCCGTGGAAATGATGCTCGGGAAAGAAGACGCCTTTGAAGCCGAGCCGGTCGGCCTCGAGCGATTGCTCGATGATGGCGTCTATAACGTGCTCGTCCTGCGCCGCGTCCCAGGAGCGAGGAAAGTGGACGATCGAGAATTCCATTATTCCTCGGCGGCAGGAAAAGGACCGCGCCTAGCATAGCATGGGAGTGGGCAGGCGTCTCCGGCGTGGGTTCTTCCTCCAGCGCTATGCCACCTCGGCGCGCCGCAAACGCGGGATCACCTCGCGCCCGTGGAGGTCGAAGACAAAGATCTGATCCGCGCGCACTTCGGTTTTGTCGGCGCCGGCGCCGGGGGTGATCAGCACCAGGTCGGTCTTCGGGATGCGCAGCGAGATATGGCCGAACATGCCGATCGAGCCCTGCATGCCGACCATCCGGCACATCACCGCGAGCTGGCGGCGAAGGGCCCAATCCTCTTCCTTCGAAATGCCGACGCGTTCCGCGATCTCGCTCATGGACCTGCTCCTGCCAGGGTAAGGGCTTTGTTCCGGTCTTCCGCCGGCCGTACCCGCGGCAGGCCGAGCACGCAGATCGCCGCGATCAGCGCCGGAATGGCCTGCACATTGATGATCATCGTCACGTCCCATTGCGCGGCGACAAGCACGCCGCCGAGCGTCGGGCCGACGATCGAGCCGATGCGGCCGATACCCATCGACCAGCCGACGCCGGTCGAGCGGATTGCGGTCGGATAGAGCATGCCGGAAATCGTGTTGAGGCTGTTCTGCGAGCCGGCGACGCCGAAGCCGGTAATGCCGACCGCAATCGCCAGAATTGTCGGATCGCCGATCGAATGTGCGACCAGGGTGATGCAGCAGGCGGTCCCGACCAAGGTCATCGACAACACGGTGAAGGGATTGCCGAGATCCATCAGCCGTCCGACCAGGATCGCGCCGAACACGCCGCCGACGCTGAAGCCGACGGTCGTCCAGATCGAGGCCTGCAG
Organism: Allostellaceae bacterium; assembly: GCA_035573175.1. Lineage (GTDB taxonomy): Bacteria > Pseudomonadota > Alphaproteobacteria > ATCC43930 > CGMCC-115725 > CAIKMD01. The sequence goes on along the minus strand of DATMZZ010000382.1, from coordinate 10,389 downwards.
CGATAGCCCGGCCTCGCGCAGCAACGTCGGCGTCCAGTTCAGCATGAAGAGCAGGACGAGCAGGTTCATGAATTGCGCGAACCAGAGCAGGCCGGTCATCGCGGCGCGGCCATCCTTGAAGAGATGGCGCACGGTGAAGCCGGCGAGCTTCTTCTCCTGCACGGTGAAGCGGGGCAGCGGATCGAAATTCTGCGCCGGATCGACTTGTCGCAAGAGTCGCGCGACGCGCTCGGCCGGCGCGGCTTTTTTCAGCACCATGAAAGGCAACGATTCCGGCAACCAGATCGCGAGCAACAGCAGCGAGATCAGCGGGATCGCGCCGCCGACATAGAACATTGCATGCCAGCCATAGAGCGGCAGCAAAAACGATGAGACCGCACCCGCGAGCAGCGCGCCGCAGCCGAAGCCGCCGAGCGTGATGTTGACGAGCACGCGCATGCCGTTCGGCGCATATTCTGATACAAGCGCTACGACATTCGGCAGCGCCGCGCCGAGGCCGAGCCCGGTGAGAACGCGTAAAGCCAAGAGCGACGAGAACGAATCCACGCTTACCGTGAGGAACGAGAGCACGCCGAACAGCCCCGTCGAAACGAGGATCAGCGGCTTGCGGCCGAAATGATCGGCAAGGATCGGCAGGCATAGCGCGCCGATCGTCAGCCCGACCATGCTCGCGCCGAACAAAGCGCCGAGCGACGAGAAGGGGATGTGGAAATCGCGCACGATCATCGGCCCGACATAGGCGATGATCTGCGTATCGAAGCCGTCGAAGATCGCGACCGTGGTGCAGAGCGTGACGATCAGGATATGGAAGCGATTGAGCCGGGCGCTGCGGATGATCGCGTTGATCTCGACCTCGCCACGCTCGCTCATCTTTTCCTCCCCCTGTCGTCTTTGCTTTGACTAGTCGATCACGAAATTCCCCGCCTCGCTTTTCATCGGTGGCGCACTCGTATCGAAAGAGATGCCGGCCGGATCGCCGCCTTGCGCGACGATTTCGGCTTGCTTCAAGAGGAAGCGACGCAGCATCACGACGCCTTGATCGGTGGTCGCCAGATGCTCGTCGGAATGGAGCGTGATCGGCCCTTGGCCGGTCTGCGCTTCGTAATCGTCGGGGAAGCGCTGATGCTCTTCCGCGGTCATCTCCCACCAGTTCTTGCCGCCGGGCTTAGTAAAGCCGCGCTGCCAGCCGGGCGTTTTGCGCAGTGCCGCGTAGAGGATGTAATGCGTGTCGTCGACCGGCAGCAGCCAGCTCACCGATTCGCATTTGCCCGAGCGCGACGGCACGGTGTCGGGGACGAGCCGCGCATTGGGCAGCACGCCTTCGACGACGCGCAGGAAGGTTTTGCCGTTATCGGCGGGGCGGCGCGAGACCGTCTTGATGCCCCGCTCGGTCAATTCCCAAGTGATCTTCGGCATGCGGCTCATCAGATCGTTGAACTGCGTGCCGCTATTCGAGCCGTGGAGGATCGGCACATGATAGTGATCGGGCACATTGTCGAAATGATGCGTCCAGCTGCATGGAATGACGACCGGACCGCTGGCGATGAGGTTGGACGCTTCGACGGTTTCGTCGGGGTCGAGCTCATCGAGCACGTCCCAGCGCGGCAGCACCGGCTTTTTCTCGGGCGGGCCGAGATAAGCGAAGATCAGCCCATAGCGCTCTTCGACCGGATACCAGGGCTGGCGCACGTTGTCGCGATGCTTGCCGAGCTCGGGCTCGCAAGGCTGCTCGAGGCAATGTCCCTCGGCATCGAAGAGCCAGCCGTGATAGCAGCAGCGGATGCCGCGCTCCTCGACCTTGCCGTAATAGAGCGTGGTGCCGCGATGAGCGCAGCGCGGATAGAGCAACCCCGCCCGGCCGCCGCCGTCGCGGAAGAGGATCAGATCCTCGCTGAGCACGCGGATTTGCTTGGGCCGGGTGGTCGCCTCGCTCGAGAGAGCGACCGGATGCCAATACCGCCGTAAAAGCTCCCCCATCTTAGTGCCGGGACCAGTCTCGGTGTAATCGCGGTTGATCGTCCCCGGCTTGCGGCCATAGGCCGTGCCTTGATCGATATCCGTGCCAAGCGCCATGGCGCGCCTCCTTGCCCGTTTCCCAAGATTATTTGGCCCAGGATTATTTAAGCAGGGGCGTGACCGCGTCAAATATCCGCTAGATTTGCCGCATGACGCGGCAGCGGGCATTGATTGTGGGCGGATCGGTGGGCGGATTGTTTGCCGCTCATCTTTTGCGCGCCCATGGCTGGGACGTTGCCGTGTTCGAGCGCAGCGGCGGCGCACTCGCCGATCGCGGCGCCAGTATCGGCACGCGGCAAGAGCTGTTCGACATTTTGCGCGGCATCGGCATCGCGCTCGATCCTTCGGCCGGCGTCGCGGTGACCGCGCGTATCTGCCTCGATCGTAGTGGCACGATTGTCGGCGAATTGCCGGTGCATTCGATCAACAGCGCCTGGGATCGCATCTACCGGCCGCTGCGCGATGCGGTACCCGATCAATTCTATCGCGCGGCGACCCGCGTCGAGCACATAGAACAAGACGGCGATAGCGTCACCGCGATCCTCGGCGACGGCACGCGCGAGCGCGGCGATCTGCTCATTGCCGCCGACGGAATTCATTCGACCATCCGCGCGCAACTCGCGCCGGAGGTGACGCCGCGCTATGCCGGCTATGTCGCCTGGCGCGGCGTCATCGAGGAAAGCGAGATGACAGCTTCCGAGCACGCGCTGCTCTTCGGCCGCATGTGCTTCGCGCTGCCGGAAGGCGAGTTGCTGCTCGCGCTCGGCATGCCGGGGCGCGATGCCGACACACGTCCCGGCCATCGCCGCTATTACTGGATCTGGTTCCGCCCCGCGGATGAAGCGCGCGCTTTGCCCGCGCTCTGCATCGATGCGACCGGCCGCTGTCATGGCAGCTCGATCCCGCCGCATCTCGTTCGCCCCGAGGTGATTCGCGAATTGCAGCAAACGGCCGAGGCAAGCTTCGCGCCGCCACTCGCCGCCATCATCCGCCGCACGCGCCAGCCTTACCCGCATGGCATTTTCGATGTCGAAGCGCCATGCCTCACTTTTGGCCGCGCCGTGCTGCTCGGCGATTCGGCATTTGTCGCACGGCCGCATGTCGGCGCCGGCATCACCAAGGCGGCCCTCGATGCAAAGGGTCTCGTCGAAGCGCTTGCCGCCGAGTCCGATCTCGCCGCGGCGCTGGCGCGCTACGACCGCGAACGCCGCGCCTTCGGCAGCGCGCTGGTCGCGCGGGCGCGCCATCTCGGCGCCTATCTCGAAGCGGAAGCCAAGCAATGCGGCGCGGTGGAGCGGCAGCCGGAAACCGTGCTTCAGGAATACGGCACGGCAGGAAAGATCGAAGGGCGATAACGTCTTATTGGGTTCGCCTAGCCCCTTAATCGTCACCCCCGCGAAAGCGGGGGTCCAGAACTACCCGCTGGATGCCCGCTCCTGAGCTTGTCGAAGGGCACCGGCATGACAAAAGGGATGCGCGACAGCCAAACCTGACATGAAAGCCGCGCGTTTGATCGCGACGGGCACGTCTCGCATACTTATTGCCATGACCCAGACCGAAGTCGAAAGCATTGAAATCGCTGAGCCGACGGTCGTCTCGGCGCCGCCCGCGCATGGCGTCGACAAGGTCGCGCTCGGCATTCTCAGCGCGCTCAGCTTCTGCCATCTGCTCAACGATCTCATCGCCTCGGTGGTGCCGGCGATTTATCCGGTCTTCCGTAACACGTTCCAGCTCGATTACGCGCAGATCGGTCTGATCACGCTCACCTATCAATGCACCGCCTCGGTCTTCCAGCCGCTGGTTGGCGCCTATACCGATCAGCGGCCGAAGCCGTTCTCGCTGCCGGTCGGCATGGGCTTCACCTTCGTCGGCATCATCCTACTGGCGCGTGCATCGAGCTTCGAGGCGCTGCTCATTGCTGCCGCGCTCGTCGGCATCGGCTCGGCGGTGTTCCATCCGGAAGCGTCGCGTGTCGCGCGCATGGCGTCGGGCGGGCAGCACGGTCTTGCGCAATCGCTGTTCCAGGTCGGCGGCAATTTCGGCTCATCGCTCGGCCCGTTGCTCGCGGCTTTCATGATCGTGCCGCGCGGCCAAGGCAGCATCGAATGGCTCACCCTCGCGGCTGTGCTCGCGATCGTTTTTCTCGTCCGTATCGGCTTCTGGTATCGCGCACATCGCGTCGTGCATCAAAAACGCGTCTCGCGCCATGCAACGCCGAACACGGCGTCGTTCTCGCGCGGCAAGATCGCGTTGTCGCTTTTCGTGCTCCTGATGCTAATCTTCTCGAAATTTTTCTACACGGCCGGACTGCAGAACTATTACACCTTCTATCTTATCGATAATTTCGGCCTCTCGATCCAGAGCGCGCAATTCTATCTCTTCTCGTTCCTCGCCTCGGTCGCGGTCGGCACGGTCATGGGCGGGCCGCTCGGCGATCGGTTCGGGCGCAAATTCGTGCTGTGGTTCTCGATCCTCGGCGCGCTGCCTTTCACGCTGGCGCTGCCCTACGCCAATCTCTTCTGGACCGGCGTGCTCGCGGTGTTGATCGGTCTCATCACCGCTTCGGCTTTCGCAACGATCCTCGTCTATGCGCAGGAGCTGATCCCCGGCCGCATCGGCCTGATCTCAGGCCTGTTCTTCGGCCTTGCTTTCGGCATGGCGGGTATCGGCGCCGCAGCGCTCGGTCATCTCGCCGACCTCACCAGCATCGGCGAGGTCTATCGCATCTGCTCGTTCCTGCCGCTGATTGGGCTGCTGACCTTCTTCCTGCCCGATATGGAATCCATCCACTCGCAGCGCAAACGCGCGAAGGTTTAGGGCTCGTCCTCAGTCGCTACTAAGCCGGCGGCATGCCGGCGATCTGCATTGAACGGACCAGGCGCTGCCGATCGCTTTCCTTGCGCAACGGATAAAATTCGCAAACCTTGGCAATGCTCACATGCGGATCGATCCGGATATACAAATTCAAGAGTTCACGGGCGTCGTCGACCTTGCCGCGCATCGCATTGGCCGCAACCGCGACCCTCAGGGCGGGCAGCCAGTTGGGCTTGACGCGCATCGCCATTGCGGCCCAACTGGCGGCTTCGTCGTCGCGGCCTGCGATGAAGTGCGCAAACGCCATCGCGCTTTGTGTCAGGAAAACACGAGGATCGAGCGGGTCGAGCCGGATGGCTTTGTTCAAACTCTCGATCGCTCCGCCAGGATCGCCGGCATAGCCGCGAACCCAACCACTTCGTTGCCAAGCGATGGCCAAGTTCACATCGAGCTCGAGCGCGCGATCGACAAGCGTCAGGGCGCGGTCCACGTCCTTAAAAAAGTAGGCGTGCGCATGCCCGGCCCAGCACAGAGCCACGGCGTCACCCGACCCGATGTCGGCCGCATGCTCGACGAGCCGCGCGATTTCTTCTTTATCAAAATCCGTTATCCAGTCGTTCGCTCGTGCGAGAAGAAAGCACGAAGCGGCGAGCCCATAGGGGGTCGAAAAGTCGGGATCTTTTTCGATCGCGGCGTAAAAGAGCCTTAGCGCAATGGCGTTTCCCTCCTTTGTCCACCGGTTCCAGCCGTCGAGTCCGCGAAGATAGAGATCGTACGCCGCAGGGTCGGCGGTTGTGCTGCGCTTGGCGCGCTCAATCTCGGCTCTTTCGAGTTGCGGCGCGATCGCTCCGACGACGCGCGTGACGATTTGATCCTGCAGTTCAAAAATCTCCGCCATATCGCCATCGAACCTGTCGGCCCAAAGGTGACGGCCAGATGCGGCCTCGATAAGCTGGCCGGTGACGCGCACGCGGCCAGCCGACTTGCGCACGCTGCCTTCGAGCAGGTAGCGAACGCCAAGCTCGCGCGCGATTCGTTTGCTGTCGACGGACTTGCCCTTGTAGGTGAATGACGAGTTACGGGCGATGACAAAGAATGCGCGATTGCGCGACAAGGCGGTGGTTATGTCCTCGACAATTCCATCGCTGAAATAATCCTGCTCCACATCGCCGCTAAGGTTCTCGAACGGCAGAACGGCGATCGACGGCCTCACGGCGTCGTCGGATGACAATTGAAGCAAGCCGATGTCGACGGCGCTGTGCTCTTCCCGAACTGTTCCGACGAAGCGCAGGCCTTTGCGCGGCAGGGTTTTGATCAGCCGCTGCGCTTCGCCGGTGTCGCCGATCGCGGAGCGGACGGCATTGATGCGGGTGCTGAGCGCGGACTCGGATACGATGCGGCCGTGCCACACCGCGGCGATCAGGTCGTCCCTGCTGACGACGCGGTCGCGATTGTGAATCAGGTAGAGCAGCAGGTCGAAGACCTGCGGCTCGAGCGGCACGGGCTTTGTCCCGTGAAGCAGCTCGCGATGATCCGCATCGAGCGCGTATTCTTCAAATCGATAGCGCATGCATTCCAGTCGGACGCATAGCCCGCCGACCAATACACGGCCGCAACTACGAAAAATCAAGGAGATCGTGAGGAAAGGGTAAGACCTTCTAAAAGCCGACCGCCGGCATCCCCGCCATCATCATCGTCCAAGCATGTCGTGAAACATCAGGAGCGACCGATGAAGCGGAACTCATTCGATTTCAGGTGTTTCCTGTGGCTCATGAGCTCGCTTCTCATCGCGACTACGTCCGGAGCCATCTTGCTGCCAACGGTCGCGCCGGCTGAGGAACTCGTCGTCAAACCGATCGCGGAGAAAAAGGTAAGCGAGCTGCCGCCTGGGCCGCTCTTCTGGCGGATCGAGAATTTCCCATCGCTCGCGCAGGCACAGGCTGCTGCGGGCTCGACCGGGCTCGCGGCCGAGGTCTCAGGCAGGGACTGGCTGTTCACGCTCGCTGCGAAGGGCGGCTCTTCGGCGGGGGGAACCGAGGTCGCCGAGATCGGCCCGGTACCGCCGATCCGGGCTCCGACCTATCTCCTCCGTATCAATCACGCGAGCGGTCATCCCGGCGCCGCGACAGCGGTACATAGTCACCCTGGCTCGGAAGCGTTTTTCGTCCTTGCCGGACGGCTCGGACAAAAGACTCCATCTGGCATTGCCTATGCGGAGCCCCGCCAGGCAATGAATGGACATGCCGCCGGCATGCCGATGGTCGTTTTCAGCGCCGGAACGACCGACCTCGATCAACTCGTCATGTTCGTCGTGGACGCGACAAAGCCCTTCTCGTCCCCGACCGAAATGCCCGGAAGCGATTAAATCTGACTCAGGCGTAGGTTGTCGCAAAATCGCAGACTTAGTGCCCGGTCGCGAGCGCCGCGAGTTCTTGCGGATTGTCGGGCGACGCGTTGCCGCGCCACACGACATGCAGATCGGGGCGCAGCAGCAGAAGATCGTAGCCGTAGATCGCGCGCGCCGGCTCGTCGCGAATATCGAGCGACGTGACCTTGGCGCCGTAAGCCGCGATCGCCTTCGCCAGCGGCGAGAGATCCGCTTCGCTCTTGCCGACGCGCAGGATCGTGTAGCCGTCTTTCGGCAGGCTATCCTGGATGCCGGTGCCGTCGTTCAGCCAGACATGCGGCAGCCGCGCGCCCGGCCAGCTCGTTGGCTCATAGGTGCGGAAGAGATGCTCCGGCCCGCCGGGTATGTCGGCGATGATCGGCGAATCGACATAGCGATAGCCGAGCTCGGCGCCGATCATGTCATTGCTCTTGCGCTGCTCGAGATCGGCGACGCGCGCCATCTCGGCACGCAGCGCCGCGCCTTCCGGCGAGTTGTCGCGAATATGCGGCCGCCACATGCCGCGCCACCGCCGCCGGCCCAACGTCGCATAGCGCGAGGCGCCGACATTTCGATCGCCGACCTGTCGCCGCTCGATTTCGTAAGAGTGCAGCAGATTGGGTCCGCCCCAGCCCTGCAGCGTGCCGGCCAGCTTCCAGGACAGATCGATCGCATCGCCGACGCCGCCATTCATGCCGAGCCCGCCGGTCGGAATGACGAGATGCACGGAATCGCCGGCGAGGAAGACGCGGCCTTCGCCGAAGCGCTCGGCGAGGAGCAGATTCTGCCGCCACGGATTACAGGTCAGCATCTCGTATTTCACCGGCACGCCGACGATCTGCTCGAACAGCGTCTTCATGTCCTCGTCGCGCTGAACCACGGCGTGCAGGGTCCAGTGCTTGGTCGAATCCTGCATGATGAGGAAGGAATTGTGACCGTCGGCGATGTGGTAATGCCGGCCATGGCCCGGGCCATTGCCGATCGGCAGCCGGTCATAGAGCTCGTCGCAGACATAGAGCGCCTGGCGCAGCTCGAGGAGATTGGCTTCGCCTTTGAGTTTGATGCCGAGCTGCTTGCGGACGGTGCTGGCGCCGCCATCGCAGCCGACGAGAAAATCGGCGCGGATGGTCTCACTCTTGCCCTGGCTGCGCACGGTGGCGGCGACGCCTTGCGCGTCCTGGTTGAACTCGACCAGCTCGCAGCCGAAGCGGACCGAGACGTTCGGGATCTCTTCCGCGACTTTTTTCAGCAGCGGCTCGAGCGTGTATTGCGAGATAAGCTGATAGGGCTCGAGAGCCTGCGTGCCGTCATTGATCCCTTTGATCTCGGTGCGCGCCTCGTTGACCGACGGATAGTGATGCGCGACCAGCGGCTTCTCGGTCAGCGACAGGGCGATGAACACATCCATCGGTATATCGGGGCCGAGCCCTGCCGCCCGAATACGGTCGACGATACCGAGCCGGCGATAAATCTCCATCGTCCGCGCGTTGCAGCGCTCCATCTTCGGCAGGAAGGCCGGAGCATCTTTCTGCTCGACGAGCATGGTGCGGATGCCGCGCCGGCCGAGGTCGATAGCAAGGGTCAGCCCGACGGGGCCGCCGCCGACAATGAGTACCTGAGGATCGTTCACAATCTTGGTCCTGACATGATGGCCAATAGTTTGTCGGAGATACCTTTTCGTCAACCATCGAACCATAGCGCGCGTTGCATTGCGGGTATCACATTGCGGCAGTGCCGACAGGCGCTATTCGCAGCCAGCCATGGCCGATGAATTCTGGCGGCAGGTTTCAAATGACCGCCATTTTTCTTTCGGGAGCCTGATTTTTCGTGCGCGTCGCTGCGCTCGATCTTCGGATCAAAGCGTCTTCGGCAATCGTTTTTGATTTCATTCTGCAACAGTTGAATCAAGCTGTAGGAGCCATTCTTGGCGGCTAGCGCTTCATTCGGGTTTTTGTATCGCGCATTCGTGACCGATGAATCGCGCGTTCGTTACCCCAGCGCCGACATAGATCATGAACAATGAAGCTGACTCGGAGACAAAATGCATCGCTGAGTCGAAAGGATATAGATCATGACGAGCATGCCAATAATGCGTACCGGTGTGGCGGCTGTCATTCTTACGGCAGCCGTGGTTGTTCAAGGTTGCAGTTCTCAGCCTGGTGCGAAGATAGCGACGACGCAGCAATCAATGGTGCCCGCCGCCAGCAGCCCTTATACAGGCGTTTACAGCGGAGACGAATGGTACGAGACGCTTGACGCCACAATGACGTCGGACCAGGGCGGCGGCGGCGACTGATCTGATCCAGCGCACGTCGCTAGTGACCTCGTTTCAGAATCACACTGTTGCGGGCTGGCGCCGTAACGACTGAGGGCGGCGCCTGACCGCGACGGCAAAATTCCCGCTTCCGCGCGGGATGACTGGCGTACGATACCGGCCCCGTCACGGCGTGACGGGCCGCTCTCGTTTTCTGTCTTTTTAGAAATTTCGACCCTGCCGTAGTGGACCGACGCGAGTGCGCGCGTCGCACGCGATCCACAAAAATTCATCGGATGCTATAGTGTCCGAAACACATCGTGGGAGGGGTCGATGCTGTCTCGGGCGCTATCCATCGGATTATTGTTCATTCTTGCGGCCGCCGGCGCCGCGCAAGCGGCTGAGCCGGCTTGCAGCAGCTATACGCCCGCCATTGTTGGCGGGCCGGTGCCGGGCAAGAGCTCCACCACCGTCGTCCTGCGCTGGCTCGGCAACGCCAATTACGAGGTCGATTACCAGGGCCGCGTCTTCCTCTTTGACGCCTATTTCGACCGCACCGCGCGCAATCACGACATCGGCGTGACGGTGCCGCAGATCAAGCGCGCGGACGCTATCTTGATCAGCCACGCGCATTTCGATCATATCTCCGATGTCGGGCCGATCGCGGCGCAGACCCATGCGCCGGTCATCGGTGCGCCGCTCACCATCGCGACCGCGGAGAAACTCGGCGTGCCGGCGGCGCAAACCAGAGTCGCGAAAGGCGGCGAGAGCTTCCATTTCGGCGATGTGACGGTCGAGACCGCGCTGGGGCAGCACAGCACGATCCAGGACGGGCTGATCGATGCGCTTGCCCAGATTTACAAGATTGATTCGCGGCCAAACACGCCGGAGGAGGACGCGCATAACAAGGAGGTCCGTG
>DATMZZ010000381.1:0-10658 GCA_035573175.1 Allostellaceae bacterium | reverse complement strand
CAATTCGATCTGCAGGATTTATCGATAACCGTCGGCGGTGCCGTGGCCTTCGCTCACGGCTTCATCAAATGCGGCGGCGTCCTGTTCGACGGCAAGAAATTCGAGGATCTGGTGCGCGCGACCTTTTGTTTGCGCAAAGTGTCCGGGTCGTGGAAAGTGGCGCACCAACATATCTCGAAGCCGATCCAGCTCAAGGGCTAGGTGGCATTAAGCGAGTGGGAGCAATTCGTGTCCAAAGCCACGCGCGCGACCGCCGCACTGGAAAAATCCGGTGTCGCCTTCACCGTGCACAGCTACGACTACGATCCCGATGCCGACAAGATCGGCATGCAGGCGGCCGAGGCTTTGGGCGAAGCGCCGCAACGGGTCTTGAAGACATTGATGGCAATGGTCGATGGCAAGCCGGTCTGCATGATCGTGCCGTCCGACCGCGAAGTCGCGATGAAAAAGCTCGCCGCGGCGTTCGGCGGGAAATCGGCGCAGATGATGACGCCGGTCGAGGCCGAGCGCCTCTCGGGCTACAAGGTCGGCGGCATCAGCCCCTTCGGCCAGATGCGCACACTGCCGGCCGCCATCGAAGATCAGGTACTGGCGCATGATCTCGTTTACATGAATGGCGGCCAGCGCGGCCTGCAGGTGCGGCTCAATCCGCGCGATGCGGCGACCCTCTTGAAAGCGATCGTCGCGCCACTGGTGGCGTAATCGGTCGCGTGCGAGGACAACGCACCCTTGCGCGAGGCGGCTAACCACCCTTGTTCCGAATGATCTCGGCAAATCCCTGACGCCACGAAGGATGGTGCGGGCGCCAGACGAGCTCGTTCTTCGCCTTCGCGTTCGAACCGGCGCGCGCTTCCGTCATCATTAGGACGAGATGTTCGCCGGCCAGGATCCGCGCGAGCCATGCCGGTAGGTGGATCGGTGGCTTCGCGCCGAGCATGTTGGCGAGCGCAGGAAGCCAGTCGCGCACCTGCGCAGGCTCGTCGTCGACGATGTTGTAGATGCCGCGGCCTCGATCGATCGCCGCAACGGTCGCCTCTGCGGCGTCGTCGATGTGCAGGAATGACCACCACCCGGCGCCATTCCCGATCAGCGGAACCCGCCGCTTTCGAATCTGATCGATCGGCCCGGCATCCAACATGCCGGTGTCATCGCCGTAAAACGAGCCGTAGCGGAGCGCGACACCTTCGATCGCCGGCGAACGTGTGACCGCGTTTTCCAGGTAACGGATCGCATCGAGTGACCGCTGGAATTCCTTCGGCGGATTCGGGTCGAGCGGATCCGTTTCCGACTTCACATGGCCGCCGCTGCGCGCGTATGGCCAGCCGCAATAGCTTTGCGCGACGAAGCGCTTGACGCCGGCATCGCGTGCCGCGGCGAGCAGATGGTCCGTTCCGCGCGTTCGCAAAAGATTGCTGTTCGCGAAAGTACGATCGAATTTCCGCAGATCCGACGCGCCGGTCAGCTCGGTGAGCTCGTGAACGATCACGTCCGGCCGTGCAGTGTGGACCGCAGTACGGATCGCCTGTTCGTCGAGCGCGTCCGCGACGACCGGTTCGGCACCGAGCTCGCGCAGCAGCGCTGCTTTCCTCGGATTCCGCGTTAATCCGAACACAGTGTGACCCGCTCGTACGAGCCGCGGCACCAGAGGTCGCCCGACCGCGCCCGTGGCGCCCGCAACGAAGATGCGCATCTTATCACCCACCTCGCGCTTGATAACCTACCGATTAGTAGGTAACACCTTTCGACATGGCTTCAAGGGTGCGGAAGCGATTAAGCGCAACGGAGCGGCGGAAGCGGATTCTCGGAGCCGCAGTGCGCGCTTTCGCGGCAGACGGCTACGACGATACGACGATGGATCGCATTGCGGCGCGCGCGAAGATCACTAAGCCGGTGCTCTACGATCACTTTCCTTCGAAGCACGCTCTGTTTCTCGCGGTTCTTGAGTCGATCCGCGACCGGCTGATCGCCCGTGGCAAGGCGATCGTTGAAACCGATGGCGATCCCGAGGAAAAATTTCGCCGCAACGTCGAAGCCTTCTTGCAGTTCGCCGAGCAAGAACCTGATGCGGCACGCGTTCTGCTGACCGTACCGCGCGGCGATCCACATGCCGCCGAAGTTTCCCGCGCTGTGCAAGCGGGCGCGACGGCCGGGCTCGCGCCGTTGCTCGCCGCTTTCATGCCCGGCAGCGCAGCATGGCGTCTGCAAGCCGCGACCGAATTCCTGAAAGAGGGGATGCATGCGGTCGCAGTGTGGTGGCTCGAGCATCCCGGCCGCTCGCGCGAGGAACTCGTCGATCTCGTGATGGATATCGCCTGGGCCGGATTGCGACACAGGTATCCTAAACAGCCAGGCCGACGATCGTAACAACTAGGTGAGCCGAACGATTCATCGACAATCATCGCGCTGCTTGCTGGCATACGCGGCTCGAATCAGTCGCTGCGCTTGCAGCGGTGTCGAAGCCTCGATCGCAGTGCCCAGTGCCATACGCGGGAACAGACGCGGTTCAGCCGCGTGCGCTGCCGCGCTTCGGCCGCCGGATGACGCGCACCTTGCCGCTGCTGCCGCCGCCGCAGAAGAGTTGATCGCCGCCATCGGATTCGAGGCCCGAGACGCCAGTGCCCGCCGGCATCGCGATCGCTTCCAGCACCTCGCCGGTTTGCGGGTCGATGCGCCGTACATCGCTCTCATCGCCCTCCCAGGTGCCGTGCCAGAGCTCGCCATCGACCCAGGTCACGCCGGTGACGATGCGATTGCATTCGATGGTGCGCAGAATCGCGCCGTTCCGCGGATCGAGCTGATGGATCTTGCGGGCACGCGGTTGCCCGATCCAGAGCGAGCCTTCGGCCCAGGCAAGGCCGGAAACGGCGCCGCCATCCGGCGCCGGAATCGAGCCAAGCACGCGGCCCGTCTTCGGATCGATCTTCTGGATGCGATCCTCGGCGATCTGAAAGAGATGCGTGCCGTCGAATGCGGTGCCCGCATGTCCGGGAACATCGATGCTGCGCGCGATCTCGCCGCTCGCCGGATCGAGGGCGTTTATCCTGTCGCCCGAGGCGAACCAGATGTGATGGCCGTCGAAGGTCAGGCCATGCACCTGGCTGATGCCGGGGAACGGGCCATATTCGCGCAGGATTTCGGCTGTCGAGTGTTGCATGGTTTCGCTCCTCGTCCATGGTAGCATGCTGCAAAGCTAATCGCTCGGCAGCGGGCCCGGGAGTAACAAGCTTGTCGGGAATGCCGGCACCGGCGGCGTTAGCCAACGCCGCGCGCGCCCGCGCCCGAAGGATTGCACCTTGCCGGCGGTCGCCAGCGTATCGAGCGCGCGTTGCACGGTGCGCGGGCTGGCGCCGAGAGCAAGCGCCAGCGCCGAGCTCGACCATGATTCGCCATCGGCGAGGAAAGCGAGGACGGTTGCGTGCTGCTCGTCGACCGGCGGTGCCAGTACCACGATATCGCCGCCGCGGCGCGGCAAGAGCGCAAAGCCTTGCGGCGTCGCGCTTACCTCGGCCAGTGGCCGCAACGCCGCGCGCAGCCGGCCGATCTCGACGCGCAGCCGTGCACGATGCGAGTCATCGGCGAATTTCGCGCCGAAAGCGCGGGCGAGCAGCACGGCACGCGGCACATCGCCGGGCCATGCCTCGCCCAGCGCGCGGGCGAGCGCGAACAATACCGGGCGGCTGGCGAGCGAAATGATCTTCTTCTCCTGGCGCACGACATGACGGCAGGCATCGATCACCAGCGCCTTGGATACCAGAAGCGTCTCAACTTCTTCGAGCAGTAGATCGCGCTCCTTGCCCCGCGCGATGACCCGCGCTGCGGGCGTGGTCATTACACGTGCCGCGCTTTCGACTTCGGCGATCAGCGCGGGGATCGCCGCATCGCGCGCGGCCCGCATGGCGCGGGCGAGCGCGTCACGCGCCGCTCTTATCCGCAAGCGCCGGATCGCGATGCCGGCAATCACCAACTCGCGCGCGGCCCGCGAAGCCAGTGAAAGTTCTGAAGCATCGAACGTCGCTAGCATGCGTTCCGCGTCGTCGAGATGTCCGAGCAGCAGCAGACGACGGAGCTCGAGATTGCGCGCATGCGCGGCGTTGGCACGATCGCCATGCGTTTCGAGCGTCGCCCGCGCCGTATCGAGCGCCTTCGCCGGCCAGCTCAGATCGCGCGAGACGAAAGCGATCTCGGCTTCGGCAACGACGCAGCGCGCCCGCGCCACCGCTTCTTTCGGGCCAAAGCCGCGCGCTGCGCGGCGCAGCAGCATTTTCGCGCGCTCAAACTCGCCGAGCTGCGCCATCGCGATGCCGCGCAGCGCGAGCGCCGGCGGATCCTCGCGCAGTGCGACGCGGTTGAGGGCGCCGAGCGGATCACCCTTGGCGAGGGCGCGCCCTGCCGCCGTGATCAGCGAATCCATCGGAATCCCGACACACTTGTCACTCCCGTCATCGCGTGCTCCGGCCCTAAGTCTATCTCACGGCACAGAACGAAAGGAGTGACGGCAATGACGAAGCATCCGATCGGAACACGGCAAGAATGGCTCGTGGCGCGGCTCGATCTGCTGCGGGCTGAGAAGGAATTGACCCATCGCAGCGACGAGATCGCGCGCCAGCGGCAGGCGCTGCCCTGGGTGCGCATCGACAAGGATTATGCCTTCGATACCGATGGCGGAAAGCAGTCGCTGCGCGATCTCTTCGCCGGGCGCTCGCAACTCCTCGTCTATCATTTCATGTTCGGGCCGGATTGGTCGGCCGGCTGTCCGTCCTGCTCGATGATCGCGGATGGCTTCAACGGGCTCGACACCCATCTCGTCCATCATGACGTGATGCTCTGGGCCGTGTCGCGCGCGCCGCTCGCGAAGCTGCAGGCCTATAAGCGGCGCATGGGCTGGAGCTTTCCCTGGGCATCCTCGAGCGACAGCGACTTCAACTTCGATTACGACGTCGCTTTCACCGAGGCGCAGCAGCGCGCCGGCGACATCCAATACAATTACGCGCGCGGCAGCCACGCGATGGATGCGACGCCGGCGCCGGAACCGGTCGCGCGGCTTGCGGCAAGCTGCGGCACTGATGCGCCCGGCTATTCACGCGATCGGCCGGGCATGAGCGCTTTCGCGCTCGAGGATGGCGTCGTCTATCACACCTATTCCACCTATGCGCGCGGCGTCGACGCGATCTGGGGTGTCTATCCCTGGCTCGACCGCGCGCCGAAGGGGCGCAACGAGACGGGCATCTGGTGGCACCGTCACGACGAATACGACAAGCGCTGAGCGAGGCACGCGATGGCGAGGACCGATCTCGCGGAATTGGCGGCGTGGCTGCATCTCGCCGCCATGCCGAGCTTCGCGGCCATGGCAGCGCTCACGGCGATGCTGAGCAGCGGGCCGGACATGCTGTGCGGGCAGCATATATCATCGCTCGGCGGCATGGTGTCGATGTATCTGCTGATGAGCGCGTTCCATGCCGCGCCCTGGCTGAAGTTGATCGCCGCCGCTAAAGCGCCGCGATCAGCTTCTTCAGCAATTGATTGAGTTTCTGCTGCTCGGCTTGTGACAGCGCGGCGAGCAGCTCTTGCTCATTGGCGACATGCTTGGTGAGCGTTGCGTCAACGATCTCGCGGCCTTGCGTGGTCAGCGCGATCAGCTTGCCGCGGCGATCGCTCGGATCGGGATGGCGCTCGGTCAGCCCGGCGCGCTCCAGCCGGTCGAGCCGCGCGGTCATACCGCCCGACGAGATCATCAACGCCTCATAAAGCCGCGTCGGCGAGAGCATATAGGGCTCGCCGGCGCGGCGGAGCGTCGCCAGCACATCGAACTCGCCCGGCTGTAGCCCGGCTTCGGCAAAGAGCGGGTTCATATGATCGCGCATCACGCGCTCGGCGGCTTCGGACAAGCGGCCGAGCAGCGCCATCGGCAACGATGGCAGGTCGGGGCGCTCGCGGCGCCATTGCTCGACGGCAGTATCGGCCCGATCCACAAGGTCCTCCGTTCCCTCGACAGAAAGTATCTTGACATAAAGACACTTCCTGTATAGAAACATGCTGGCGAGACAGTACGACGCCCCTCTGAAAAAGAGAAGGGACGCAAAGAGAAGGAGGATGTGATGGCCAAAATGATTTTCGTGAACCTGCCCGTGCGCGATCTGGCGGCGTCGACCGCCTTCTACAAAGCGCTCGGCGGCACGCTCAATCCGCAATTCTCGGGCGATAATTCCAGCTCGATGATGCTATCGGAGGCGATCGGCGTGATGCTGCTGACCCATACGCATTATCGCCAATTCACCCAGCGCCCGATCGGCGATGCACGGCGCGAGAGTCAGGCGCTGCTCGCGATCACCGTCGACAGCAAAGCCGCGGTGGATACGACGATCACGCAAGCGGCCGCCGCGGGCGGCCGCGCCGATCCGAACCCGGCGCAGGATCACGGCTTCATGTATGGCCGCAGCGTCGAGGACCCCGACGGCAACGTCTGGGAAGTGTTCTGGATGGACGCGGCAGCGATGCCGCAAAACGCTGCCGGCTAAGCGTCACGCTGACGTTACCGCGCCGATCCTGGCGCGCTCGCCACCTTCGCGCGTCTGAGCCGTTATCAAAGACGAGCTCAGACGCGGAAGTGGAAATCGAATGCGTGTCAGGATCGTGACGCTCAACGTTTGGAACACCGAAGGCGATCCGAAGCGGCCGGACATCATCAATCGCGCGCTCAAGAAGCTCGCGCCGGATCTGATCGCCTGCCAAGAAGTCGTGCAGACGACGGAGATCAAAACCCTCGATCGTCTGCTGGCCGGTCTCGATTTCCACGCCACGCATCAAAGCAGCCTCCAAGCTTTCGTGCCGCCTTTCGCGG
Organism: Allostellaceae bacterium; assembly: GCA_035573175.1. GTDB lineage: Bacteria > Pseudomonadota > Alphaproteobacteria > ATCC43930 > CGMCC-115725 > CAIKMD01. The sequence goes on along the minus strand of DATMZZ010000381.1, from coordinate 3,820 downwards.
ATCGCTATGGCGGCAGCGCTCTGGCGACGCGCTGGGAGCATCGCGCGGTGGAGGCGCTCGACGGACGCATCGCCGGCGCGGGCGATGTGCCCTGGGCGAGTTTGGCCGCTGTCGTCACGATTCCGGATCAAGGCGAGATGCTATTCATCGCCGCGACCTCGGCTTGGCGTCCATCGGCGGAGGCGGTGCGCGAGCGGCAGGCGATCGCGATTGCCGATCTCGATGCGCGTCATCGCCGGAAGCTGCCGACGATCGTCGCCGGCGACTTCAACGCCGCCCCCGACGCGGCCAGCATCCGCTATCTCACCGGCAAGCAATCGCTGGCCGGACGCAGCGTGCTTTATCACGACGCTTGGGCGATCGCTGGCACAGGCGATGGCCATACCTGGAGCGTCGACAATCGCAACGCCAAAGCCGGCATCGATGAGATCATCGGCCAGCCGCGTTACCGCGAGCGCTTCGACTATGTGTTCGTCGGCTCATGGGATGCGCATCCCGAGGGACGCGCGCAAATCCAATCGGCCGCGCTTGCCTTCAACGAGCCGATCGATGGTATCTGGGCCAGCGATCATTTCGGCGTCGTCGTCGATATCGACGTCTCAGCCGCCGCCCGCGGTTAAGGCGATTCACCCGACCATGCTCGCCAGGAATCGCGCGGCGGCGAGCAGCAAATAGAGGCTGAACGCAATTTCGAGCGTCCGCTGCTGCAGCCGATGGGCGAGACGCGCGCCGAACGGCGCAACCCAGCTCGACAGCGGCGCGATCAGCACGACGCCGGGGATCGAAACGAAGCCGATCGACAAGGGCGGCAGCATGGACTGATGGGGCAAGCCGGCAAAGATATAGCCGATGGTCCCGGCGAGCGTGATCGGGACGCCCAGACCCGCGCCCGTCGCGACTGCGCTCCGGATGGGCTTGCCGTAAAGCGTCAGGACCATGACCGCCAGCGAGCCGCCGGCAATCCCCATGAGCGACGAGCCGAGACCGATGACGAAGCCAAAGCCGTTCATCGCGGCCTTACCCGGTAAGTCATCGGCAAGCGCCCAGGCATCGCTGCCGAATAAAAGCTTCGTCGCGATCGCGATCGCGACCAGCACAAAGGCCGCTTTGAAGGTCTCGGGCGGCGCCAAGGCCGCGAGTGCCGAGCCGACCGCCACACCGGCGACGCAAGGAAGCGCCCAGCGTCGCAAGACCTCGCCGAGAACTGCTCCCTGCGCCTTGTGCTGCCGATAGGAACGCATCGCCGTTGGCACGATGATCGCGAGCGACGTGCCGATGCAGAGCTGCATGCGCACCGCCTCGGGAACACCGAGAAGCCGGAATGCCTCGAACAACACGGGCACGATAATGGCGCCGCCGCCGATGCCGAACAGCCCGCCGAGGACGCCGCTGACGATGCCGGCGACGATGGCAGCCGCCGCCAGCCATACGATCTCGCCCGCCATCACCCGGCCCGCTGTAATTTCTGATAGCGCCGGATGACTTGGTCGCGTTTGAGCGACGACAGCCGCCGGATCCAGAAGATGCCGTCGAGCTGATCGCTCTCGTGCTGGTGGCACACGGCGCGCAGCCCGTCGGCCTCTTCGATCTGCTCAGCGCCGTTCACATCTCGATAGGCGACCCGCACGCGCGCCGGCCGCTCCAGCTCGGCGGTGACGCCCGGCATCGAGACGCTGCCCTCAGGATGCCGGATCCGCTCGTCCGACGCCCAGACGATCTTCGGATTGACGTAGATCGTGGGGCCTTCCTCGGGCGATAGCTCGAGGGCGACGAGCCGCGTGGCGATGCCGATATGCGGCGCGGTGATGCCGATGCCGCCGGCGGCGCGCATCGTCTCGACGAGATCGTCCGCCAGCGCGCGCAGCGCATCGTCGAACGCCGTGACCGGCGCCGCGACGGCGCGCAGTCGCGGATCGGGAAAGGTGACGATGCTGCGAACAGCCATGCGACATGCTAACGCGGCATGGCATCGAAGGCGATGCGCGACTAAACTGACGCCGGCTGGCGCCGCTACCGAACCTTGCGGGCGCCGCCGAAACCAGAAATAGGGTGAGTTGTCATAATGAGTGAGACCGCGAAATCGATTCCCGCGACGCTGATCCCCGGCGACGGCATCGGGCCGGAGATCGTCGATGCGGTGAAGCATGTTCTCGCGGCGCTCGGCGCGCCTTTCGCCTGGGAAGAAAAGTCGGCCGGAATGGCGGCGCTCGCCAAGGGCGGCGATCCGCTGCCGCAAGACACGCTCGACAGCATCCGCCGCACGCGACTCGCGCTGAAAGGCCCGCTCACCACGCCGGTCGGCGGCGGCTATCGCTCGGTCAATGTGCGGCTACGCGAGGAATTCGGGCTTTACGCCAATGTCCGGCCGGTGCGCACCGTGGTGCCCGGCGGGCGTTTTGAAAAGATTGACCTTGTTCTCATCCGCGAGAATCTCGAAGGCCTCTATGTCGGCTTCGAGCATTACATCCCGTTCGGCGACGATCCGCGCGCCGTCGCCATCGCCTCGGGCATCAACACCAAGGCCGGGGCCGAGCGCATCATCCGCTACGCCTTCGAATACGCGGTGAGGAATGGCCGCAAGAAGGTGACCATCGTCCACAAAGCGAATGTGCTGAAGGCGCTGACCGGGCTCTTCCTCGAAATGGGGCAGAAGATCGCCGCTGAATACAAGGGCCGCGTCGAATCGAACGATCGCATCATCGATGCCTGCGCGATGCAGCTCGTGCTCGATCCCTGGCAATTCGACGTGCTGGTGACGACCAATCTCTTCGGCGACATTTTGAGCGACGAGATGGCTGGGCTCGTCGGCGGGCTCGGCCTCGCGCCGGGCGCCAATATCGGCACCGATGCCGCGATCTTCGAGGCGGTGCATGGCTCGGCCCCCGATATCGCCGGCAAAGGCATCGCCAACCCGGTCTCGCTGCTGCTCGCTTCCGGGCTGATGCTGGAGCATGTCGGCCGGCTCGATCTGGCGCAGAAGCTGCGCGCCGCGATCGATGCGGCGATCGTCAAAGACAATGTCCGCACCGGCGATATGGGCGGCAAGGCCGGCACGCGCGAATTCGCGGAGGCGATAGCGAAACACGTCTGAGATTCTATCGACAAGGGGGAGCATGGCGGAGAAACTCAGGCTCTCGAGCATCGAGGGCGGTGGTAATTGGTGGATCACCCTCAACTGGGCGGCAAATGTCGAATGAGGGACGGCACAAAGATCGTTTACCGCAGGACGCCGGAATCGGCGGCCATGGTGGCAAACGTCAAACGAGCGATGGCGATCACCGCCAGGCTTAACCGTTTGACGTTCAACGATGCGGACGAAATTCGGGGCTTGTTCAGCGAACTGATCGGTAAAAAGGTAGACGAGAGCTTTCTGCTGATCCCGCCATTCTATACCGCCGGCGGTGATGAGATCCGCGTCGGGCGTAATGTCTTCGTCAATCAGAACTGCACTTTCTACGACCTTGGCGGCCTCGATATCGGGGACGATGTGATGATCGGGCCGAATGTGAGCATCATCACGGCGAGCCATCCCCTCGAACCTTCGCAGCGCCGCGCCGCCACGATCGGAAAGCCCATCGTGATCGGGAGAAACGTCTGGATCGCAGCCGGCGCAACGATTGTCGGCGGGGTGACGGTCGGCGAAAATTCGGTTGTGGCGGCGGGTTCGGTTGTCACCAAGGACGTTCCCCCGAATACCCTCGTCGGCGGAAATCCGGCGCGGGTCATTCGTTCGATTGGCGACGACGGAAGGAACCTCCGCCAGGAGTTGTGAGCGCCGTAAGGCGGAATCGAAGCGCGATTCCGCCTTATGCGATCATGG
>DATMZZ010000380.1:0-7560 GCA_035573175.1 Allostellaceae bacterium | reverse complement strand
CGACCATTTCTCGCCATCGCGAACGAGCGTCGTCTTCTGATCGCCATGCACCAGCGCCATGCGGCCGACATCGCCAAGCCGCGATGAGACTTCGGGCAGCACCGGCTTGCCCGCGAGTGGATCCGATTGCGGCCCGGTCGTGCGCGCCAGCACCGCGGCGAGGCCAACGGCCACCACCGTCACCGCGACCAAAGAGATGAGGCCTTTGTGCTGCATGACGTTCCTCTTAGACGGCCGCGACGCTGCGCGCCTGGCGCTTGCGCCGACGGAAACGCACCCAGCCGACAATGATGGCAACGATGGCGACGAGGATCGGCACCAGCGCGATATCGAAGAATTCGGTCACCGCCTGGAGGCGGTTGATATCCTGGCGCAGCGCGAGCTGGACCTGGCGCAATTGCTGGCGGATCGACAGCATGTCGGTGCGGAAATTCTCGATCGTCTGCTCTTGTTCATTGGCGACCGTGGCGCCCTGCCGGGCACCCTGCTCCTGCAACTGCTTGATCTTGCCCTGCGTGTCCTTGAGCTTGGTCTGCAGATCCTTCTCGGTCGCCTGATAGCGCGCATCGGCGGCACGCTGAATGTCGTTGACCAGGGTGAAGGGCCGCGCGGAGGTGCCGCGGCTACGCAGCGCGATGAGATCATCGCCGCCCGCCAGCGAGTCGAGCGCGTTGGCGACGAAGTCGCCGTTATTCGCGACCGGGATGACGACGGTCTGGCCGAAGAAATCCTGGCTCTGCTCCCAGAAGCGATCCTCGAGCACATCGGTATCGGCGACGACGATCACATCGATCGGCTTGGTCGAGGTCTTGATCTGCGGCGGCCCCGCGGGTGCCGCCGGCTTCGCATCACTTGGTTTGGCGTCGGCCGCTTTGGCGTTGCCGTCTTTCTTGTCGTCCTTCGCGTCCTTCTTCTCGTCCTTGGGCGGGCCGTCGGGGAAGGCCGTTTCGGCCGTGCCGGTCACCTGCGCCGCGAGCACCAGCTTCTCGCCGCTCGGCTTGAAGTCGCGCAGCAAGCCGCCGACATCCGGCACGCCGTTGACGCCTTTGATCTTCGCGACATCGATCGGCATCGAATCGATCGAGGTGGTGATCAGCGGCGTGAAGGTGGTCTTCGTGTCCTTCTCGGGCTGCAGGATGCCCGCCGACGCCATGTTGATATGCGTCAGATCGGCGGTGATCGGGCTTTCGTGATTGAGGTCCTGCTGATCGAGCGACAGCCAGGCGACGTAATCCATCGCCTCGACATGCTGCTGCGTGCCGGCATTGACGCGCCGCGCCGCGCGCCGGTCGCCCGCGACCTGTTTCGGGTCCATCGACAAGCCCCAGGCCTTGAACAGCTTCGGCAGATCGCTGGCGAGCGGCATGCCGGGCGGGTTGAGCTGGCTCGGATGCATCTGCTGCGTTTCCGAGTTCGGATCGACGAACACCAGTGCCTTGCCGCCGCCCAGCACATATTGGTCGATGGCGTATTGCGCCTTCTCCGAGAGATGCTGGGGATGCGCGACCATCAGCACGTCGACATCCGACGGGATGCTGTCGATGTCGCTCGACAGATCCTTGATCTCGTAGAGCGGCTTGAGCTGCGCCATCACTGCGTAGGGGATCATCGGCTGACCCTGCATCGCCGCCATCATGTCGCCTTGAAGCGGCAGGTCGGTGATGAGGCCGATTACCGGCTTCTTCGGAAAAGCGAGGCTGTGGATCAGCTTCGTCAGATCGTATTCGAGGAAGCGCTCACGCTCCGGCTGGAAGAAGGGGATCGTCTGCAGATCGTCGGTCGAATTGGTCGCGGCGAGGCCGAAATAAATCTGCTCGCCGCCCTGATCGAGCGGCACGCCCTGCAGGCCGAAAGCGACGGCACGATCCTCGACCGCCGAGAACGGCAGCGGGTCGAGCTCTTGCAGCTGGATCTTGCCGTTGGACGCGGCTGCGTATTCCTCGAGCATCTCGCGCACGCGCTGGGCGTAGACGCCGTAAGACGGGATCTCGTTGCCGAGCTTCTTCGAGTAGTAGAAGCGCAGCACGATCGGTTCATCGAGCTTCGCCAACGTCGCACGCGTGCCGGCGGAGAGGGTGTAGAGCTTGCCCTGCGTCAGATCGATGCGCGTCGTGCCGAGCGTACGGCCGGCGATGACATTGACCGCGACGAAGAGGATCGCGGCGGAGAGCAGGCCGATGATAGCTAGGCTGCGACGAGACATTCGGACTCAATCCGCCTTGGTGAGATCGACGATGACGGCGTTGGCGTAGAGGAAGAGCGCCATCACCGAGACGAAGAAGACCGCGTCGCGCAGATCGATCACGCCGCGGAGGATTGCGTTGAAGTGGCTGTAGAAGCTGAACGAGGCGACCGCGTCCTGCATGCCCGCCGGCGCCCAGTTCTGCAGGAAGCCGAGCACCACGGTGGAGCCGCTGACCGTAAAGAGGAAACACACGGCGGCGGTTAGCACGAAGGCGATCACCTGATTCTTGGTGAGCGCCGAAAGTGCCGAGCCGATCGCGAGATAGCCGCCCGCCATCAGGAAGCTGCCGATATAGGACGCGAAGATCACGCCGTTATCGGGGCTGCCGAGGATATTCGCCGTGATCCAGAACGGGAAAGTGAGGATCAGCGCGATGCCGGCGAAGGCCCAGGCGGCGAAGAATTTTCCCAGCACCGCGGCGCTCAGCGACACCGGCAAGGTCAGGAACAGCTCGATCGTGCCGCTCTTCCTCTCTTCCGCCCAGAGCCGCATCGACAGCGCGGGGATGAAGACAAGATAGAGCCAGGGATGGAAGCTGAAGAAAGAGACGAGGTCGTCCTGGCCGCGATCGAAGAAATTGCCGAGGAAGAAGGTCAGCGAGCCGGCCAGCACGAGGAAGATCACAATGAACACGTAAGCGAGCGGCGTCGCAAAATAGCTGGCGAGCTCGCGGCGGAAGATGACCCAGGTGTTGTGCATAATTTTGTCGCTCAGGCTGCCGGCGCGGTGATAGCGCGGAACACATCATCGAGCCGGCCGCGCTCGACCCGCATGCCGGCGATCGGCCAGCCCGCAGTGCGTACGAGATCGGTGACTTCGGAAACAATCGCGTGGCCTTCGCGCGGGAAGATCATCAAGCCGGCGCCCTCGGCATCGTTGACCGGCTCGACCGATTGCACGCCCGGCAAGCGCAGCAGCGCCGTCGCGGCATCCGGCGCCTCGCCCGAGATCGCGAGCCGCACCGCGTTGTGATGGCGTGAGCGCGCTTCGAGCTGCATCGGCGTGCCGTCGGCCAAGAGCCGGCCTTGCGCGACGATGATGGCGCGCGTGCAGACGGCGTCGACCTCTTCGAGGATATGAGTCGAGATGATGATCGCTTTCGACGGCGCGAGCTCGGTGATGAGCGTGCGCACCTCGTGCTTCTGATTGGGATCGAGACCGTCGGTCGGCTCGTCGAGGATCAACACATCGGGATCGTGCAGCAGCGCCTGAGCAAGGCCGACGCGGCGCTTGAAGCCTTTGGAGAGCGTATCGATCGATTGCGCCAGCACGCCGCTGAGCGAAGTGCGGTTGACTGCGAGTTCGATGCGCCGCTCCGCATCGGCGCCGCTGAAGCCGCGGATGCGCGCGATGAAGCGCAAGAAGCCGAGCGTCGTCATGTCGGGATAGGCCGGCGCACCTTCGGGCAGGTAACCGATATGCCGCTTGGCCGCGATGGGCGCGTTGATGATGTCGGCGCCGCAAATCACGGCAGTGCCGCTTGTCGGCGCGAGGAAGCCCGTGATGACCTTCATTGTGGTCGATTTGCCGGCGCCGTTCGGGCCGAGAAAGCCCAACACCTCGCCGCGGTCGACCGAGAACGACACATCGTTCACCGCCGTTACCGGGCCGAAGCGCCGGGTCAGGTGGCGAACATCAATCATTGCGTCCATGCGACCGTCTCGCTCCCAGATTCTTTTTGTCGGCCAAGGGACAAATAAGGGACAAACCTTTGGCCATAAGCCGTATTTCGACGGGGAAAATCAAGCCCCGCGCGTCGCGTCTAGCGCTTAATTCGCTGTAATGTTGAAGGAATTCTCAGCTCTTCAACGCAGCTTCGATCGCGCTCGTGATCACCTTGTCCTCGGGACCGACCCGCGAGGTCCAGGCGCCGGCAAGCGTGCCGTCGGGTGCAATGAGATATTTATGGAAGTTCCAGCGCGGCGCGCCGCCTTCCTTCGCAACCCATTGATAGAAGGGATGCGCTTTGCTGCCGGTAACCGGCTCCTTTGCCGTAAGTGGAAAGTCGATACCGTAATTCTTCTCGCAGAAATTCTTGATCTTAGCTTCGCTACCCGGCTCTTGCGCGCCGAAATCATTCGACGGCACGCCGAGCAAGATGAAGCCCTGGTCCCGATAGCGCTGCCAGAGCTTCTCGAGCCCGGCATATTGCGGCGTATAACCGCATTCCGATGCGGTATTCACCACCAGCACCGGCTTGCCGCGCCAGGCCGATAGCGGCAGCTCGCCGCCATCGATTTTACGGAATGAGAAATCGTAGCCACTCATGCCGAGGCCCCTTTCATTACGCAACAGGCGCGAAGCGTTTCGCGTCGTCTGCCGCGTAGGCCGCGACCTTCATGTCTGCCGCTTGCGCGCGTTTGAGCCGCGCGACGAGGTCGGCCAGCTTCGCGGCCGGCAACGCGCAGGTCACTTCGTTATTCGACATGCCGGTGCGGACGCGGCTCAGCATGCAGCCGCTCGACACCGCAACCTGCCCCGAGGCTTGCGCGATCGGGATGATGTGGCATTGCGGCTTGCCCTCGAAGCGCAGCTCGGGCCAGGCATCATTGACCAGCATCAGCTGCTTGCCGTTGAGGCGCAGGAAGACGACATCGGGATCGAAAGCACCGGCAGCGAGCGGACCATAAAGCACGGCGGCCGGCTTCTTGCCGACGGTCGGGATTTTCGCCGCGGCTTCCATGCTCACCCAATCGGCCCCGACCAGCGCTTGCACATCGGCGCCCTGCGCCGCTTCGGCCAGCGTCTTGAATCCGTGCGTATAGCTGCCGACGCTGCAATTTCCGTGATCGGCGGCGATGGTGGCGAAAGCGCTTTCCGTCGCCTTGTTCCAGAAGACGCAGCCCGCGGGGACCGCGCCGGTACGTCCATCCGCCGTCGGCGACGGCATCGTGCTCTTCGGCCGTGCGAGATTCGCCGGCACGCTATCGACGAAAGCGATGGCGATCGGCGCTACCGACAGACCGAGCAAGTCGCGCAGTTCGCGGTCGAGTGCCGCGACATTTTCTTTATTCATCATTTCTCCTTACCCGTAACGTTCTTCTTTCCATGGATCGCCGCGATCGTGATAGCCGTGCTCTTCCCAAAAGCCGGGCCGGTCGCGCGCGATGAATTCGATGCGCTTCACCCATTTCGCGCTCTTCCAGAAATAGAGCTTCGGCACGATCGCCCGCAGCGGCCCGCCATGCTCGCGCGGCAGCGGCTTGCCCTGCCAGGAATGCGCGATCAGCACATCGTCGTCGTCGAAATCGGCGAGCGGCAAATTCGTCGTGTAATCGTCATAGGAGTGAAAGACGACGAAGCGCGCCTCGGGTTTCGGCTTCGCGAGCGCGAGAATATGTCGCGCGCTGACGCCATCCCATTGATTGTCGAAGCGCGACCAGGCGGTGACGCAATGGATATCGGAGACATCGCTGAAAGGCGGCTGCGCCAGGAATTCGTCCCAGCGCCAATCGAGCTTGTTCTCGACCAACCCGTCGACCGTGATGCGCCAGTCCTTGGCCTCGACCTCGGGCAGAATGCCGAGATCGAGCACCGGCCAGTCGCGCACGAGATGCTGTCCTGGCGGGAGTCTTTCACCCCGCGCGCCGCGACCGCCCGTCAGCAGCCGTCCTTCGCGCGCCCAGCGCTCTTTCGCCGCAACCAACTTCGGTCGCGACTCGGCGAGCTTGTCGTCATCCCGCTCATCACCCATGGTGCGAGACTAGCCCGCCGCCTTCACTCAGGGAATTCCCATTGCGTCGCGACGTCGGCATCGTCGACACTGTCGCTTCGCCATGTTGCTGCTCATCCTCGCCAAAGGCATTGTTGTCGGCATCGTTATCGCGCTGCCCGTGGGTCCGGTCGGCGTGCTCTGCGTGCGGCGCTGCCTGTTCGAGGGCGCACGCTACGGTTTCGTGTCGGGACTCGGCGCGGCGGCAGCGGATGCGACCTTCGGTGCGATCGCCGGTTTCGGTCTCACCTATCTGCGCGACTGGCTGTTCTATTATCAGGATTGGTTCGGCCTCGCCGGTGGCGTGTTCTTGCTGCTCTTCGGCATCAAGGCGCTGTTTCTCGGCCATGCGCGCGAGCCCGAGCCGCTCGGCGGCGAGCGCTTGCTCGGCGCGTTTGCGTCGACTTTCGCGCTGACCATCGCGAATCCGATCACGATCCTTTCTTTTGCGGTGATCTTCGCCAAGGTCGGCGCCGACGCGATCGCCGGCATGGGCGATGTCTCGATATTGGTCGGCGGCGTTTTCCTCGGCTCGCTGCTGTGGTGGCTGGGGCTGAGCTTCGGCATTGCCTCGGTGCGGCATATGGCAGGTGACATCGTCATGTTGTGGCTAAACCGTGTCTCGGGCGCGATTCTGCTTTCATCCGGCGGCGGCTTGCTGGTGCTGGCCGTCAAAGGACTTCGCGTCGCAGGGTGACTTCAATCATTGGACTGACGGCTGCGTGCGGCTAAGCTTCACGATCATGATCGCACGCCGGCTATTGTGCTGGATCGCCTTTCTGGCGCTCCTTTCGGCTCCACTCTTGAGTGCTTCGGCGGAAAGCGCGGCAGCTCAGGCAGCGCCGGGGACTCCGACCGTCGCGCAATTGCAGCAGCTTGTCTCGACGCTCAAGGACGATAAAGCGCGCGAGCGGCTGATTGGCGAGCTTCAGGCGCTTATCGCGGCGCAGAATGCGCAGCAGCAGCAAGGCGGGTCGCCCTTCGCCTGGGTATCGCAACTGCCCGATCAGATCGACGCGATCGGCAGCGAAATCCTTGCCGCCGTACCGGTGCTGTTGCAGATGCCGCGCGCAGCGCATTGGGTTGAGCGCCAGTTTGGCGACCCCGCTCTGCGCGATTATTGGGGCGCGGTTTTCGAGAAGGTAATCACATTCCTCGGCGCCGGAATCGTGGCGGGGTTGCTCGTGTGGCTGCTGTCGCGTGGCGCCGCCTTGCGCCTTACCCGCGCGACGCGCGATCATTGGGCGGCGCGATTGCTGCTCCTGACGCTTGGCGCCGTGGTCGAAGCGCTGCCGGCTGTGGCTTTTGCCGCCACCGTCGCCTTCGTCACGCCGTTGACCGACCCCAATACCGGTACGCGTGGCGTTGCGGTGGTGATCGCGACCGCCGCGGTTTGGGCCTGGGGTCTCGTCGCCATGGCCCGCGTGCTGCTCCTCGCACCGGCGGCGCAAACCCTCTATGCGCTCGGCGATGAGACCTGCAATTACCTCTACATTTGGATTCGCCGCTTCGCCTATACGGCCGCGATCGGCTACGCGGCATCGACCGGCGCCTGGTGGCTCGGCGCGCCGAGCGCGATCGTCGGCTTGCTGATCCGGGTCTC
>DATMZZ010000379.1:0-3654 GCA_035573175.1 Allostellaceae bacterium | reverse complement strand
TGAAGGACTATCTGCGCTTCGATTTCGGCACCAGCTTCTATCAGGGCCAGCCGGTGATCCGGCTCATCGCGCAGAAGCTGCCGGTATCGATCTCTCTCGGCCTTTGGACGACGCTCCTCACCTATCTCATCTCCATCCCGCTCGGCATCCGCAAGGCCGTGAAAGACGGCAGCGCCTTCGATGTCTGGACAAGCGGCGTGATCGTCGTCGGCTATGCGATCCCGGGCTTCCTCTTCGCCGTGCTGCTGATCGTGCTCTTCGCCGGCGGCAAGTATTTCGCCTGGTTCCCGCTACGCGGTCTCGTTTCCGATAATTGGGCGAGCTATTCCCTGCCGCATCAGATCCTCGACTACTTCTGGCACATCACCCTGCCCGTGGTGTCACTGGTGATCAGCGGCTTCGCCAGCCTCACCATGCTGACGAAGAATTGCTTCCTCGACGAGATTAACAAGCAATATGTGGTGACCGCGCGCGCCAAGGGGCTCGGCGAACGGCGCGTCCTGTACGGCCATGTTTTCCGCAACGCGATGCTCCTGGTGATTGCCGGTTTCCCCGCCGCCTTCATCAGCATTCTTTTCACCGGCGCGCTGCTGGTCGAGGTGATCTTCTCGCTCGACGGGCTCGGCCTGCTCGGCTTCCAGGCGGCGATCGGACGCGATTACCCGATCATGTTCGGGACGCTCTACATCTACACGCTGGTCGGCCTCGCACTGAAGTTGATCAGCGATCTTTCCTATATGTTCGTCGATCCGCGCATCGATTTCGGTACGCGCGGCCAATGACGCCCCTCACTCGCCGTCGGCTGCAGAATTTTCGTGCCAACCGCCGCGGCTTCTGGTCGCTGTGGTTGTTCCTGCTGCTCTTCGGCCTCAGCATGTTCGCCGAATTCCTCGCCAACGACCGGCCGCTGCTTGTCCGGTTTGACGGGCATTTCTATTTCCCCGTCTTTGCCGATTACGCCGAGACGGATTTCGGCGGCGATTTGCCGATCCCGGCCGATTACCGCGATCCGAGCCTTGCCAAGCGCATCGACGCAGGCGGCTTCATCATCTGGCCGCTGATTCCCTTCGCCGACAACACCATCAACTACAACCTGCCCTCGCCGGCGCCCTCGCCGCCCGATCGCGTCAATTGGCTCGGCACCGACGACCAGGGCCGCGATGTGCTGGCGCGGCTGATCTACGGCTTTCGCATTTCGGTCCTCTTCGGCCTGACCTTGACGATCTTCAGCTCGATCATCGGCGTCGCCGCCGGCGCGATCCAGGGTTATTACGGCGGTTGGATCGACATCTCCTTTCAACGTTTCATGGAGGTCTGGGCCGGGCTGCCGGTGCTCTATCTCCTGATCATCCTTTCCAGCATGATCGCGCCGAATTTCTGGTGGCTGCTGATCATCATGCTGCTGTTCTCCTGGATGTCGCTGGTCGATCTGGTGCGCGCCGAATTCCTGCGCGCGCGCAATTTCGACTATGTCCGCGCCGCGCGGGCGCTCGGCGTCGGCAACGCCACGATCATCTGGCGCCATGTCCTGCCGAATGCCATGGTGGCGACGCTGACCTTCCTACCCTTCATCCTCAATGGCTCGATCACCACCTTGACCTCGCTCGACTTCCTCGGCTTCGGCCTGCCGCCCGGCTCGCCCTCGCTCGGTGAGCTCCTCTCGCAAGGCAAGAACAACCTGCAGGCGCCATGGCTCGGCCTCACCGCTTTCTTCGTGCTCGCGGTGATGCTGTCGCTGCTGATCTTCGTCGGCGAAGCCGTGCGCGACGCGTTCGACCCGCGGAAGGTCAAGTGATGGCTGATTGCTTATTGGAAGTCACCAACCTCTCTGTCAGCTTCACGAGCGGCGACACACGCGTCGACGCGGTCAAAGGCGTCAGCTTCAGCCTCGATAAGGGCGAGACCCTGGCGCTCGTCGGTGAATCGGGTTCCGGCAAGTCGGTAACCGCGCTCTCGATCATGCAGCTCCTGCACTATCCGATGGCGAGTCATGGGCCGGGGAGCAGCATTTGCTTCGAGGGCATCGAGATGGTGCGCGCCAGCGAGGCGACCCTGCGCAACATTCGCGGCGATCGCATCGCAATCGTGTTCCAAGAGCCGATGACCTCGCTCAACCCGCTGCACACGATCGAGAAGCAGATCGCCGAGACCCTCAACCTGCACAAAGGCCTGAGCGGCACGGCGGCGCGCGCCCGCGTTCTCGAATTACTGCGCCTCGTCGGCCTGCCCGAGGCCGAGAGCCGCCTCAACGCCTATCCGCATCAATTGTCGGGCGGCCAGCGCCAGCGCGTGATGATCGCGATGGCGCTCGCCAACGAACCCGACGTCCTCATCGCCGACGAGCCGACGACGGCGCTCGACGTGACCATTCAGGCGCAGATCCTGAAGTTGCTGAAGGATCTGCAAGCGCGCTTCGGCATGGCGCTGCTGCTCATCACCCATGACCTGACCATCGTGCGCAAGATGGCGGATCGCGTCGTGGTGATGACCGAAGGCCATATCGTCGAGCGCGGCAAGACTGCTGATATCTTCACCGCGCCGCAGCATCCTTATACGAAGAAGCTGCTCGCGGCCGAGCCGAAAGGCGCGCCGCAGCCGGCCGACGCGACACGCAAGCCGCTGATGGCGGCGCGCGATATACGTGTCTGGTTTCCGATCAAGACCGGACTCCTGCACCGCACGAGCGCGCATGTGAAGGCGGTCGACGGTATCGAGATGACGCTGCGCCAGGGCGAAACGCTGGGCGTGGTCGGCGAATCGGGCTCAGGCAAGACGACGCTCGGCCTTGCGCTGCTGCGCCTCATCGACAGCCAAGGCGAAATTATCTTCGACGGCCGCCGCATCGATGAGCTTGGCGGCAGCGCGCTGCGGCCGCTTAGGCGCGAGATGCAGGTCGTGTTCCAGGATCCTTATTCGAGCCTTTCGCCGCGGCTCTCGATTGCGCAGATCATCGAGGAAGGGCTCAAGGTCCATAAGCTCGGCGGTAGCGCGAAAGAGCGGCGCGCCGAGATCGAGCGGCTGCTGCAAGAGGTCGGCATCGATCCGAGCTGCGCCGATCGCTACCCGCATGAATTCTCGGGCGGTCAGCGGCAGCGTATCGCGCTCGCGCGGGCGCTTGTCCTGAAACCGCGCTTCCTCTTGCTCGACGAGCCGACCTCGGCCCTCGATATGTCGGTCCAGGCGCAGATGGTCGAGCTGTTGCGCGATCTGCAGAAGCGCCACGATATCGGTTATCTCTTCATCAGCCACGATCTGCGCGTGGTGAAGGCGCTGGCGCATGACATCATGGTGATGAAGGACGGCAAGGTGGTAGAGAGCGGCCCCGCGGCGTCGATCTTCAGCGCGCCGCAGACGGCCTACACCCGCGCGCTAATGGCCGCGGCTTTCAATATCGAGATCGCCGAGCCGCAAGCCGTCGGAACGTGATTTTTAGGTCGCACGCGCAGCCTCAATCAAGCCAGCCGCCACTTCTCGATGATGAGCTTGTTGCCGCGATCGTTCGGCCGATCGATCGTCCAGCCGTGATGTAGCAGGGTGCGCGCGGTCAGGCGATTGCCGTAGAAGCCGAGGCCGATCTGTACGACCAGGAACGCGGCGAAGAGCACGAGCTGCGCGATCTGCGTCGCTTCCGTGCCGACACGCACGATGCTGACG
>DATMZZ010000378.1:0-2579 GCA_035573175.1 Allostellaceae bacterium | reverse complement strand
GCAGCAACGGCGCGAGCGCGGCGAGCGGCACAGAGCGGCGGCGCTCTTTCTGGCTGCTGTTCCAAACGAGGCCGACCTTGAAGCCATGACCGGCGAACATCGGCTTCAGCGCGGCGGCGCGCGCGGCGTCGACCGAGAGATAAGTCCCCATCGCGGGGATGGTCGCGGGGGTGATATTGAGGCGATGAAGCAGGCTCGCCATCGGCAGATAGGCGTGCACCGGCGGTGTCGGCTCGCCATTCGGCACGACGAGATCGATGCCCGGCGCGGTTGCGGCGAGCTTCGCCAGCGGCGCGGGGCAGGCGAGGACGATGCGCGCGGCCGAGCTGTGAAGATGCTGCGCGAAACGCAGCATCTGGATGGCATCGCCGAAGCCGCTATCGGCCCAGAGAAGCAGCGTGCGGCCGGCGAGCGGCTTGCCGTCCCAGAGCGGCGCGTTGAGGCGCGCAGTGCCCGGGCGGCGCAGACGCCATTCGTATTCGGCAGCGCCGCCGGCGAGATCGCCTTGTTCCATCAGGCAGAGACCGAGATTGGTATGCAGCGTCGGATCTTCCGGCGCGGCCGCGATCGCGGCTTGCAGTGCAGCGATGGATTCCGCGATCTTGCCTTGCTCGCGCTTCACCAGCGAGAGGCCGTTGAGCGCGGCGGGATGACCGGGGCGGAGATTGAGCACCTGCTCGAAACAATGCGTCGCTTCATCGTGGCGGCCTTCTTCGCTGAGCGCGCTCGCCAGCATGAACAGGGCCTCGGGGTCTTGCTGGCGAAGCCGCAATGCCAAACGCCCGCATTGCACGGCCTGATCGGAGCGGCCGAGCATCAGCAGCGAAAGGCCGAGATTGATCAGCGCGTCGGGTGAATCGGGTTGGATCGTCAGCGCATGACGCAGATGCGTCACCGCTTCCTCGGCGCGGCCTTTGAGGCGCAGTACGTTACCGAGATTGTTGAGAAGGCTGACGTTGTCGGGCGCGATCTTGCGCACCTCTTCGAGATATTGGATCGCTTCATCGAGCTTGCCCGATGCGGCGAGCACCGTGCCGAGCAGGAAGCGGAGATCGGCGCTCTGCGCCGGCGCTTCGAGCGCCCCGCGCAAGGTTTTCTCGGCCTCGGTGAAGCGGTTCTGGCGCATGGCCTCGACCACCCAATCCTTGAGGCTCGCCATCGTCATCATGTTGCGGTCGCCGTCCATCGGACACCCTCAAAAGCAAATGCGGCCCTCGCCGCTTTTCGGCAAAAGTCTGATTTTTTGTAGTGAAAAATGGTGAATGAATTACAACCAGACGTGAGCCGCATACGCGAATACATGCTGCGGCGCCCCGCCGTAACGTTTTGTTAATAATGGTTTTGAATATTCTGTTAATAGTTTCGTCGAAACGAACAAAATCTTCGGCCTGCGCCATAAAAGGGCCACCTTCCACCCTTAGGGTTAGACAAACGGAGGTTAGGAGGGGCCGATGCCGCATTGGTGGCTGACAGGCGAAGCATCTCTCGAAGAATTGCTCAGCGACGAGATCATGGGCCCGGTCGCCGCGAGCGCCGGCCTCAGTCGCGAGCAGTTGCGATCAAGCCTCGCCGAGGTTGCGCGGCGGATCAGCGGTGACCGCGAGGGCCGGGCTGGGAGCCGGAAGGAGTCGCGCCAGTTCGTGGTCGGGTTCTGAGGTCGAGCCGGCCGCGGCAAGCGGCAATTCGATAACCACTTTGAGACCGGGATTCTCGGCGCCGGGGGCGCTGTCCTCGAGCCAGATCGTGCCTTCATGCAGCTTGGCGACGGCGCGAACGAGGCTGAGGCCGAGCCCGTTGCCGGGCGTGCTGCGGCTGCCCTCGAGCCGCACGAAACGATCGAATACAGAGCTGCGCCGATCGGGCGGCACGCCGGGTCCGGTATCGCTGACCTCGATATGCGCTTTTCCCGCGCGCGTCTCGACGCTGAGCGCAACTTTGCCTTGTGGCGTGTATTTGAGCGCGTTGTCGAGCAGATTGGCGATCGCTTGCGAGAGCAAATGGCGGTCGCCGCGCACCATGATCCGGTCGGCGATCTTGGTCTCGAAACCGAGCCCGCTTTCATCGGCGACCGGCTCGTAAAGCTCGGCGACGTCGCGCGCGATCTCGGACAGATCGATGGCCTCGAAACTGTCGCGGCGCGATCCGGCTTCGGCCTCGGCGATGCTCAAAAGCGCGTTGAAAGTGCTAAGCAGATGGTCGGCTTCATTGATCGTCTCGCGCAGCACATCGGCGTAGCGTGCCTGATCCGGCTTCTCGATCAGCGTGACTTCGAGCCGCGCTCGCAGCCGCGAGAGCGGCGTGCGCAGATCATGCGCGATATTGTCGGTTACCTGACGCATCCCGGCCATCAGCCGCTCGATCTGGTCGAGCATGGCGTTGAGATTTTGCGCGAGCTGGTCGAATTCGTCACCGGTGCCGGAGACCGGCACGCGCTGGCTCAGATCGCCATGGATGATGTGCGTCGACGTGCGGTTCACCGCATCGACCTTGCGCAGCATGTTGCGCGTCATCAGCAGCCCGCCGATGACGCCAAGACCGAGGGTGATGAGCGCCGCCCAGCCCATCGTATTGGTTATGCG
>DATMZZ010000377.1:0-7886 GCA_035573175.1 Allostellaceae bacterium | reverse complement strand
CCGACACGCTGGCGCATGCCGCCCGAGAGCTCTTTCGGATAGGCGGATTCGAAACCGTCGAGGCCGATGAGATCGATCGCGGCGATCGCGCGCTGACGCCGCTCGTCGCGCGGCACGCCTTGCGCCTCGAGGCCGAGCTCGACATTGCCGAGCACGGTCAGCCAGGGGAAGAGCGCGAAGCTCTGGAACACCATCGCAATGCCGTGCGCCGGGCCATAGACCGGCTGGCCGCGATAGGTGACCATGCCCTCGCTCGGCTGGGTGAGGCCGGCAACGACGCGCAGGAAAGTCGACTTGCCCGAGCCCGATTTGCCGAGGATGGCGACGATCTCGCCTTCCTTGAGCGCGAAGTCGATATGATCGAGCACCAGGCGCCCGGCATGATCCGGCTGCTGATAGGTCTTGCAGACGCCGGTGGCCGAGATGAGGTTGGTGTCGACGGTGGTTGCGATCGTATCCATGGGTCAGTCGAGCTCGCTCAGTCGAGACGGAGGCGCTCCTCGGCCAGGTTATAAAGCCGCCGCCACAGCAGGCGGTTGATCAGCAAAACGTAAAGGCTCAGCACCGTAATCCCGAGCGCGATGCGAGGGAAGTCGCCTTTCGCGGTCATGTCGGCGATATAAGCGCCGATACCTGTCGCCTGCAGCGTGGTGTCGCCCCATTTCGCGATCTCGGCGACGATCGAGGCGTTCCACGAACCGCCCGATGCGGTGACCGCGCCGGTGACATAAGCCGGGAAGATTGCCGGCAGGATCAGCCGCCGCCACCACAGCCAGTTCCGCACGCCGAAATTGCCGGCGACATATTGGTAATCGGTCGGCAGCGCCAGGGTTCCGGCGATGACGTTGAAGAGGATGTACCACTGCGTGCCGAGGATCATCAGCGGCGACAGCCAAATCTGCGGGTTGAGCTTCAGGACCACGATCGCTGAGACGACGATCGGAAAGAACAGATTGGCCGGGAAGGCGGCGAGGAACTGGATGATCGGTTGCACGCGATGCGCGACGCGCGGCCGCAACCCGATCCAGACGCCGATCGGTACCCAGACAATCGAGGCGAGGAGGATCAGTACCATCACCCGGATCAAGGTGAGGAAGCCGAGGAAGACGACATGCAGCACCTCGCCCAGCGTCACTTCGGCATGGACGAAAAGCGCGATCTTATAGAGCGCGAACAGAGCGACGAGCAGCAGGAAGCCGTTCCACAGCATGTCGAGCAGCGCCGAATGCCGGGGCGCGGACTGTCGGCGCAGGGTCGGGCGCGGCAAGCGGCGCGTGGCGCGGCTTAGAAGCGACGCGCCGGCATCGACGCTGCCGGTCAGTAGTCGCATGACCTGCGCGCGCTGCATCATGATGAGGAACCAGGGCGGCTCGACCTCATCCTCGCCGAGCTCTTCGAGTTTGAAGCGCTGTGCCCAGGCGAGCAGCGGCCGGAACAAAAGCTGGTCGTAGAGCAGGATCAGCACAAGCATCGCCAGGATCGCGTAGAGAACGGCGCTGAGATCGCGCTGATCGATGGCGAGCGAGATGTAGGAGCCGATGCCGGGCAGCAGCACCTGATGATCGGCGACGCTGATCGCTTCCGAGGCGACGACGAAGAACCAGCCGCCTGAGACCGACATCATCATGTTCCAGATGAGCTGGGGCATCGCGAAGGGCACTTCGAGCTGCCAGAAGCTTTGCCAGGGCGAGAGGTGATACATGCGCGCGGCTTCGCGTAGATCGTGCGGCACCGCGATGAAAGATTGGTACAGGCTGAACGTCATGTTCCAGGCCTGCGAGGTGAAGATCGCGAAGATCGCCGCGCATTCATAGCCGAGGAGGCTGCCGGGAAAGAGCGCGATGAAGCCGGTGACCGTGATCGAGAGGAAGCCCAGGATGGGCACCGATTGCAGTATGTCGAGGATCGGGATTAGCAGCTTCTCGGCGCGCTTGCTCTTCGCCGCGATCGCCGCATAGGCGAGGCTGAAGACCAGCGAGGCGATCAGCGCCGCGACCATGCGCAGCACCGTGCGCAGCCCGTATTGCGGCAGGTCGCGCGGATCGAGCGAGATCGGCAGCGCCTCGCCCGGATGATAGGGCACGCTCATCTGCCGGCTTGCCCAAGCAATCAGCACGATCGCGCCGAGCACTAGCGGCAGCGCGATGCCGTCCCAATAGCTGGGCCGCAGGCGCGACGGCCATGCGACGATCGGCAAGCCCCAGCGCTGTTGCATCGTCGATGCCGATCCTTATTGGGTGTGAGAGAACCGCCCGATGTGTCCTGGTGGCGGGGCGGGTTTAGCGAAAGATTGTGACAAGGAAAAGACGCAAGTCGCACGCGAACGTGCGTGGTCGCGGCAACTGTTGCGGGTCGCTCAAGACCACGCCCAGGCGTTTTTCAATCGGCAAAGGGTCGGCGGAGCCCGGTCACCTTGTGGACCGGCGGCAATCGCGACGCGGCGGTGCTTGGGTTCGCTAGGCCTGCTTGCGCGCCGGCTCGTCGAGAGCCGGCGGCAGGTCGATGGGCAGTGCCGCCGGGATGATATCGGCGATACCGACGATACGGGCGGCGGGGAAGCAGGCGCGAACGGTCGTGCCCTTCCCGACTTCGCTTTCGATCTCGAGCTTGCCGCCATGCAGTTCGGTCATCACCGCGACCAGCGGCAGGCCGAGACCGGTGCCATTGTGGGCGCGACTCAAGGCGCTATCGACCTGAACGAAGGGCTGCAGCACGCGCGGCAGATCGGCTTCGGCGATGCCGATGCCGGTATCCTTCACCGCGATGATGAAGCCACGCTCCGGATCGATCTCGACCCTCGCCGATATCGTCCCGCCCGCCGGCGTGAACTTCACCGCGTTCGAGAGCAGGTTGAGCAGGATCTGCTTCAGCTTCAGCCGGTCGCAGAACAGCAGCGGCGGCACGTCCGGCATATGCGTTTCGAGCGACAGGCCGGCATCGTCCGCCTTGGGGCTGACCAGCCGCACGACGGTGCGCACCACGCTCGCGACATCGACCGTCTCTTCGAGGAGATCGAGCCGGCCGGCTTCCGCCTTCGAGAGATCGAGGATCTCGTTGATGATCTTCAGGAGATCGGTGCCGGCATCGAAGATGTCGTGGATATAAGCGTCGTAGGTCGGATTGTTCATCGCGCCATGGGCGCCGCTGATCATCAGCTCGGAGAAGCCGATGATGGCGTTGAGCGGCGTGCGCAGCTCATGGCTGATATTGGCGAGGAATTCCGATTTGGCGCGGTTCGCGGCCTCGGCGCTTTCCTTGGCGACACGCAGCGTGTCGTAGGCAACGCGTTTCTCGACTTCGAGATTGTAGCGCTCGAAGGCGCGATCGAGCACGGCGCGCAGCTCGTCGGGATCGCAGCTCTTGTCGAAATAATCATAAGCGCCGCGGCGCAGCGCGGTGATCGCGGTCTGCGTGTCCGCATGCGCGGTCATCATGATGCCGATGAGGTCAGGCCGCTCGGCCTTGAGCTTCGCCAGAAGCTCGACGCCGGAGAGGCCGCCGAGGCGCACATCGATGATCGCGATCGGCGGGTTGTAGCGCTTCAGCGCGATCGCGGCCGTCTCCGGCCGGTCGGCGATGATCGGTTCGTAGCCGGCCGGAATCAGGATGTCGGCAATCGACTCGGCGAATTCCTGATCGTCGTCGACGATCAGAAGTTGCCGCATCGCAGCGTTTTGTTCCTGCTCGGCCATGATGTCTTAGGCGGCGTTCTTTCCGACGACCGTCGCCGTCGCGCTCGCAATCGCGCGCAGCAAGTCGCTCGGGTCGAAGGGCTTCATCAGCACGCCGCTGTCGGAATGCAACTCCGATACCGCATTGATGCGCTCGCCCGGCAAGCCGGTGACGAAGATGGTCGGGAGCTCTTTCCCGGCCGCTTTCAGCTTGCGGTAGACGTCGATGCCGGTGAGCAACGGCATGGAGAGATCGAGGACGAGGCAGTCGACACCGTCGACCGAAGCCTTCGCCAGCGCTTCTTCGCCGGTCGAGGCAAGCGCCACGCGATAGCCGTGTTGCGTCAGGATGGGCTCGAGGCTGGCGGCAAAATCCGGATCGTCATCCGCGACCAGCACCATGCCGCGCGGCTTGACCTGATCGAGCACGTGCAGCAGGTCTTGAATGGCGAAAGGCTTGCGCAACACGCCCATCGCACCGTTCTCGATCGCTTGCGAGATCAACTGCTCGAGGCTGAAACCCGTCATCATCATGACGCGCGCATCGGGACGAATCTTCTTGAACTCGAAGAAGGTCTCGACGCCGTTCATGCCTGGTAGCTTCACGTCCATGAAGACGATGTCGAAATCATGGTCGCGGAAGATCTCGACGCCCTGCTCGCCCGAAAAAGCGGTTTCGACGCGGTGTCCGCGCATCGACAGGATGTCGGCAATGCTTTCTGCGTGATCGCGGTCATCATCGATGACCAGAACCCGTGCCGTCATGCTGCAATTCCCTTCTGCTGTGCGAGCTGATTCAGCCGCACCGTAACGCTCGTCCCTTTGCCAACTTCGCTGGCAATCGTGATCGTGCCGTCATGCTGCTCGACGATCTGCTTCACCATCGGCAGGCCGAGGCCGGTGCCGAAGCTCTTGGTGCTGAACAGCGGCTCGAACACCTTCGGTAAGACATCCGGCGGAATGCCGCCGCCCGTATCGGCAACGACGAACTCGAAACGCCCGTCGCTGGTCAACGCGGTCGTGACGCGGATCATGCGCTCCGGCGCGTTTTCCGGCATCGCCTGGGCGGCATTGTCGATGAGGTTGATCAACACCCGGCGCACGCGTTCGGGATCGACCGCGATCATGCAATCTGCGGCAAGATTGCGCTCGAGCGCAATGCCGGCGGGCAAACGCTGCTCGCTCAGCACTTCCTCGATCCAGGGATCGGGCGCGAGCTCCGCGAGATGCAGCTCCTTGACGCGCGTATAGTCGAGCAAATCGTTGATGATCCGGTCACAGCGCACGACGCTGCGCTCGACGCGCGAGATCGGCCGCTCGAGATCGACGCCTTTGCCGGCGGCGGTCTCTTTCACGGCGAACAGCGTGTTGCGGATCGCGCTCAGCGGGTTGCGCAGCTCATGCGCCATGGTCGCGGTGAGCTGGCCGAGGGCGGAAAGGCGCTCTTTACGGACGAGTTCGCCCTGCGTGGCTCTGAGCTCGGCGGTGCGTTCCTCGACGCGGCGCGCGAGCTCGACCTCGACGGCGACTTCTTTCGTGACGTCGCGGCCCGAGCCGCGATAGCCGCGGAAATTGCCTTTGGCGTCGAAAACAGGCTTGCCGCTGATGGCGACATAGATGACGCGGCCATCGGCCAGCGTGCGCTCGAAGCGGAAATTTTGGAAGGGCCGACGTGCCGCCATATCGGCGTCGTGCTGCGCCCATTGCTCGGGGGTGACGCCGGCTTTGACTGTCTCGTGGCGTGTCTTGCCGAGATCGGTCGTGCTGGTGATTTCGCTGGAGCGGCCGTCGCCCGAGAAGCGCACGAAGCGCAAATTCTCGTCCTGCTCCCAGAACCAATCCGATGTCGCTTCGGCGAAGTCGCGGAAGCGGGCCTCGCTCTCGGCCAGCGATGCCTGTGCCGCCGTGGTCTCTTCGCTCTTGCGATGACGATAGAGCGCGAAGATCAGCCCGGCCGCCGCCATCACGAGAAAGATGCCGGCACCCAGCCCGGCGGCCTCGATCAGATTGCTGCGGATGAACGCAGCCATCGGCACGTCGATGACGAACGCGCCCATCACCTCGTTGAGGTGCCAGGTCGTCTTTCCGGCCTGAAGCTGATTATGGCAGTCGACGCAGCCCTGCTGGCTGGCGAGCGAGGGATAGACCGTGCGAAAGACCGGTTCGCCGTCGACCGAGAGGATTTCGGACACCGGCTTCGGTTCGCTCATCGTCGCAAAGGAGCGGACCGTATCTGCCGTCGCGGCGTCGAACGGCGCGGTCTTAACCTCGCGGCCGGGGAAACCGATCCAGCGCAGATCAAAGGTGTTGATGTCGCCATGAGCCTTGTTGAAGGCGGCGATCGAATCGGCGCGGAACGTCGCCGGCACCGGCGCGTCGCTCGCGGAAAGCTGCGTGCGCAACCCGGTATAGGTGTTGACGAAAGCGTCAACGAGCTGCAGCGCCGTGATCTTCTCTTCGCTCTTATGCTCTTTGAACCAGCTCAGGTTCGAGGCGTAGAAGCCATAGCCGATGCCGGCCGCGAGGAGCTGGCAAAAGCAAAGATAGAGGATGAAACCTTGCCCCGATCGTGAGCCCAGAAATCGGGCGCACCGCGCCAACGGCCCCATTTTTAGCTGCCCCAATCCACGCCGATCCAGGGGTGGATAATGGGCAGGCCATCCTTAAGGTCGCATTAATTGAAATGACGAAGCGAAGACGAAAAGTAGCTAAAACCGAGGCGGGCCAGGCCGAATTAACGCCAGAACGCGCGGCTGGCGAGCCGTGCTCCCTCCGCCATCGCCGCGAGCTTCGCCCAAACCACGTCGGGATCGACCGCCGCTTGGCCGACCCAGGTCCCGTAGCCGCAATCGGTGCCGGCCGTGACGTTCTCGCGGCCGACCAGACGCGCGTAATTGGCGATGCGCTGCGCGACGAGCTCGGGATGCTCGATGAAATTCGATTTCGATTCGAGCACGCCCGGGATCAGCAGCTTGCCTTCAGGCAGCTTCACGCGCTCGAACACCCGCCATTCATGGGCATGGCGCGGATTGGCCGCTTCGAAGGAGATGCCGTTCGGTCGCGCCAGGAAGACGACATCGATGATTGACTCGATCGGCACGTCGCAATGGTGCGGGCCCTCGTAATTGCCCCAGCATAGATGCATCCGCATGCGGTCGGGCGGAATGCGCGATACGGCGTGGTTTAGCGCCTCGACATGCAGACGCGCCGCCTTGCGAAAATCCTCGAGGCTGAGATCGGCATGCTGGATATGCCGGCCCATCGCGAGATCGGGGCAATCGAGCTGCAGGATCAGCCCCGCCTCGACGATGGCTTCGTATTCGGGCCGCATCGCTTCGGCGATGGCTTCGAGATAGGCCTCTGTGCTCGGATAGTGATCGTTGCGGAAGAACAGCGAGATGAGGCCGGGCGAGGCGGCGCTCAGAAATCCTTCTGCCGCGGCGGTTCTCTGCAAGGCGGCTTTGATATTGGCGATGTCGGCGGCGACCGCGCCGCGATCGGCCACCGCGATCGGCCCATTGCAAGCCGGCGTTTTGCGGCGGGCTCGGCCAGGATCGCCGAAGACCCGTCGCGCCAGCTCGGGGAAATCGACCAGATCCTGATAGACGAAGCTATTACTGGTGCCGCCAAAGCCAGCGAGGCGATCCTTGATGTAGGTCGCGTAGGACGGCTTGCTCATCTCGCCGTCATTGACGATATCGACGCCGGCCGCGACCTGTTTCGCCACGATCTCGCCGACCGACGCTTCGATGCGGGCTCGCAGCGCGTCCTGCTCGACCGGCACGCCTTCTTCCTTGGCGAACATCATGCGTACGAGGTCGGCGGGGCGCGGCAGGCTGCCGGTATGGGTGGTGAGGAAGCGCTCGCTGCTGCGTTTCATGATTGACTGTCCTCCCCTGCTGCCGGAAAGAAATACAGTGTTGTTCTGATTGATTGGATGATCGCATGAATCGGCTTTCCCTCGCACCGGTGACGATCAACGAGCTCGACCCGCCCGCACTGATCGAGGCGGCGCATGAGGCTGGCTTCGCCTCGACCGATCTACGCGTGCTGGGTGCCCCAGGCGCGGCACCCGTGGCGCCGGTGATCGGTAACCGGCCGATGATCGCCACGATCGCAGCAGCCCTCGCCGATACCGGAGTGACCCTCTTCAGCGCGACCGGGGTCTGGCTTGTACCTGAATTCAGCCTGGATGCCGCCCTGCCGGCGCTGGAG
>DATMZZ010000376.1:0-7036 GCA_035573175.1 Allostellaceae bacterium | reverse complement strand
AAGCCGCTTTCATACGCCGCCGTCGCCATCGCGGCGTCGATCGCAGGCCCCCTCCCTGCGACGTCGGTTGTGACGACGGTGACCAGTTTGTCGCGCGGCCCGCCGATATAGAGCTGCAACTGGCTGTGCTGATCGACCGTGCCCATGGCGCGGATCGGCGTCGTGCCCTTGCCGTCCTTGCCGAGACTTTCGGCCCAGAGCTGGCGGAACCAAAGACCAAAATGCGCCAGGCGATCGACGTAGGGCAGGATCACCGTGGTGCCGATATTGTGCTGTTCGGAGAGGCCGACGCTGATCGCCGCGCCGAGCGCCGGCGCGCTCTCGCGCGGCGTGCTCGCATTGAGCGCCGCATCCAGCGTTTCGCCCGCGCCTTCGCGCAGCGCCGCGACATCGAGACCCGCAAGCATCGCCGGCAAGAGTCCGACATTCGAGAGCACCGAATAGCGCCCGCCGATGCCGGGATCGTGGTCGAGGGTCGGCGTGGTGAGCTTGCCCGCGAGCAGCCGCAGCGGATTGTCGCGCGGCTCGGTGATCGCGATGGTGTGACGGCCGACCGCGTCAGGATCGAGCTTAGCACGCAGCCATTCGACGCAGATCGCGAATTGCGTCATCGTCTCGGCGGTGCCGCCCGATTTCGAGATCGCGACCACGCCGGTGCGCGCCGGATCGATTGCGGCGAAAAGCGCTTCGAAGGTCGCGGGATCGATATTGTCGAGAAAATGCAGCCGCGGCTGCGCGCGCTCATCGGCGAGCGAATAGAGCGTCTGGCCGCCGAGGCTCGAGCCGCCGGTGCCGAGGATGATCACATCGCGAAACTTCTGCCGCGGCGCGGCGCGGAAGGTTTTGAGGACACGGCGCAGCTGCGCGATGTCGTCCTTGCGCCCGGGCAGGCGCAGCAGCGGCAGGCTGCCATCGTCGCGCATGCGTTTGAGTTTCTCGAGCGCGGGCGCGGTGCGCCCCAGCAACGCGTCGAGCGAATTGTGGTCGAGACCGCGTTGGCCGACGGTGTCGGCGAGGCAGCCGTTAATGCTCTGCCGGTAATCCATTCCCTGCTACTCCCTGGAGGATCCCCCCGGCAGGAGTAACACGCACCGCACCGGTTAGGTTCTCCGGTTGGCCGACGACCGCGAATAAAAGGTTGTCGGACGACAACAAGCGTTTTGCGACGCGTTTCGCATCGGCAAGCGTGACGCTGTTGATGATCTCGTCGCGCTTGGCGAGATAGTCGAGACCGAGGTGATCGAATTGAACCGAGACAAGAATGCTGGCGATGCGGCTGGTGGAATCGAGGCCGAGCGGGAACGAGCCGGTGATGTAGGTCTTGGCGTCGGCCAATTCCTTCGCCGTCGGCCCGTCATCATGCATGCGTTGCCAAGTCGCGCGGATGACATCGATCGCTTTCGCGACATTCGCATTCTGGCTCCCGACCTGGCCGAGGATCACGCCGGCATGTTGCAGCGGATCGAGCGAGGCCGAGACCGAATAAGCGAGGCCGCGTTTCTGGCGCACTTCGAGCGTGACGCGCGAGGCGAGCCCGCCCGAGCTCAGAATGTTCATATCGAGCAGCGCCGCATACCAATCGGGATCGTTGCGCTTGACGCCTGGCTGGCCGAAGACGACGACGCTTTGCGGGATCGGCATGTTCGCGACCTCGACCTGCCCGTTGGTTTGAGCGGTCATGTCGGGAACCGTATCGGGCGCGGCGTGATCGGGCAGACCGCCGAAGGTCGAATCGAGAATCGGCTTCAACTCCGCCGGCGTGATATCGCCGACGACACCGACGATCAGCACATCCTTGGCGAAGCGGTTATGGACGAGGCTGCGCAGATCGTCCGGCGTGATCGCGTTCACGCTTTCCGCCGTGCCGCGCGAGGAGAGGCCATAAGGGTGGCCCGGGAACGCCGCTTTCCACCAAAGACGGCTGGCGAGCGCATTGGGCGAGTGCTGTTCGCGCGCGATAGCGTCGAGGATCGAGGCGCGCACCCGCGCCAACGGCTCGGGATCGAAGCGCGGCTGCGTCAGGGCGAGGCGCAGCATGTCAAAGCTCGGCGCGAGCTTGCTCTTCAGCGTGCGCATCCGCACCGAGATCGTATCCGGACCGGCGTTGAAATTGAGCTGCGTCGCCAAATCTTCGATCTGGCTTTGAAAGGCCGTGCTGTTGAGATCGCCGGCGCCCTCATCGAGCAGATCGACCGTCATATTTGCGAGGCCGCGCTTATCGGCTGGATCGAGCGCGGCGCCGCCGCGGAATGCCGCGCTCATCGCCACGACCGGTATCGAATGATCTTCGACCAGCCAGGCGGTGATGCCTTGCTGGCTTTTCACCTCTTCGATGGTGACGGCACGCGCGGGCAGAACGAGCGCGACCAGAGCGGCGACGGCCAGAGGCGCGGCGCGAAAAGCGAGAGCAAGCGTCATGATGTGGGTCCCGGCATGAGCACGCCGGTCACGGCGATATCGTCATGGATCACGGCTTTGGCGGCAGCACGCACCTGATCGGGCGTCACCGCCGCGATCTTCTCGGGCCAATTCTGCACATCGTCGAGCGAGCGGCCGAGCGACAGCGCCGTGCCGACGATGCGCGCCGGCCCCGAGAGGCTGTCGCGCGCATAGGTCGCGGCGGCGATCATGCGCTGCTTGGCGCGCTCGACTTCCTCGGCGGTGATGCCGCCCTCGAGCGCGGCCTTTACGATATCGTCGAGCGACGCCTCGAAATCGGACACGGTGACGCCGTGCTTCAGCGTCGCGCTGAAGCCGAAGGTCGTGAGATCGAATTGGTTCGGGTCGTAATAAGCGCCGGCCGAAAGCGCGAGGCCTTTGTCGATCACGAGACCCTTATAAAGCGGCGAGGCCGCGCTGCCGCCGAGCACCTCGGCGAGGACTTGCAGCGGATAGGCCTGGGTCGTGTCGCCGCGATTGTAGCTCGGTGCGAGCCATTGCCGGCTCCATTGGATCTCGGTGACGCGCGGGCTCTTCATGCTGAGCCGCGCCGAGGCGACCTTGGCCGGCTCCTCGACACGGTGACGCACCGGCACCGGCCGCGACGCGATGGGACCGAAATATTTTTCCGCCAGCGCCTTCACCTTCTCGACCGTCGCATCGCCGGCGACGACGAGGACGGCGTTATTGGGCGCGTACCAGCGCTTGTAAAACGCCTGCTCGTCTTGCGCCGTCAGCTTATGCATCTCGCTTTCCCAGCCGATCGTCGGGATCTGGTAGGGATGATGGAGATAGAGCGCGGTATCGAGCTGCTCGTCGAACAGCGCCGAAGGGCTGTTATCGATGCGCATGCGGCGCTCTTCGATGATGACCTCGCGCTCGGGCGTGACGACCGCGTCGTTGATGACGAGATTGGCCATGCGATCCGCTTCGAGCTTCATCACCAGTTCGAGCCGGTCGGCAGCGACGTTCTGGAAATAGGCGGTGTAGTCATGCGTGGTGAAAGCATTCTCCTCGCCGCCATTCTGCGCGACGATGCGCGAGAAATCGCCCGGCCCCAGGCTCTTGGTGCCGCGGAACATCAGATGCTCGAGGAAATGCGCCGCGCCCGATTTGCCGAAGGTTTCGTCGGCCGCGCCGACCTTGTACCAGACCATCTGCGTCACGATCGGCGCGCGATGATTGGGGATGACGACGACTTGCAGCCCGTTCGGCAGGGTGAAGCTTTCCGCATCGAAGAGCTTCGCTTGCGCCGGTCCCGTTATCCCCTGGGCGATGCCGAGGACAAGGAAGAACACGAGCAGGATCGTTCGCGATCCTCCCCGCGATATCGGCATCGTCATGAGCCCTCCTCGGGCGATATCAGAACCAGCTGAACCAGCCTGACTTCTTCTGGCCGTGTTCAAAAGTCGGTACCGGAGCGTCAGCCGGCGGCGGCGCCTGTGTCGGGCCGCCCGGCTTGGTGACCGATTGCGCAAGCCGGATGCGCGACGCTTCCTCTCCCGGGTTGAGCGTATCGGTGGAGGGCGGCGTTGTTGGCCCCGACCAGAACAAGAGCTTGTCGACCAGGCCGCGATCGAAGGGCACGCCCTCCGTCGGATCGGCATCGACAGTCTGGCGGATATCCGACGGCGTTGTCGTCGCACCGGCCTGGCGCAGCAGATCCTGCTCGCCGACGCTCATCCGGGGGCTCGGCGCGCCCGACGCCGCCTGGCCATTCGCGGTATCGCCGGCGCGGAAGACGGTCTCGCGCGCCTGTTCCGTGGCGCTGGCCTGCTCGGGTCCATTGCCCACGCGCGGCGGACGCAACGCGTAATCCGGCGGGATCGCCAGCGGCGCGTTCGAGACGACCTGGAATTCGTCGGGGATGACCCTGGTCTTGCCGATGGCACGGTTGAAGCTGTCGCAGCCGCCCAGCGGCAGGGTCGCAACGCCGAGCGCAGCAACCACCAATAACGACGACCTGACCCTCACGCCTCGGCGCTCCCTAATTGTCGTAGATATCCACAGCTTACGCGGCTTTTGGCCGAGCAAGCAAGCCGTCTAGCAGCAGCGCGATGACCCCCAGGCAAATTGCCGCATCGGCCATATTGAAAGCGTACCAATGCCAAGTGCCAAGATGGAAATCGAGAAAATCGACGACCGCGCCGCGTATTAGCCGGTCGATCACATTGCCGACCGCGCCGCCGATGATCATGCCGAGCGCCAGCCGGATCAAGGGACTGT
Source organism: Allostellaceae bacterium (assembly GCA_035573175.1). GTDB lineage: Bacteria > Pseudomonadota > Alphaproteobacteria > ATCC43930 > CGMCC-115725 > CAIKMD01. The sequence continues at coordinate 2,371 of DATMZZ010000376.1, read as the reverse complement.
GCGCCCGCCGCAGCCAGACAATGAGGGCGACCACGATCACCGCCGCCAGCACCGTGAACACGGCCGTGTTCATCGCGGCGTTGGTGTTGAACAAACCGAAGCTCATGCCGCGATTGCCGGTAAGCACGAGATTGAAGAACGGCGTGAGCACGGCGACCGGCTCGCCGCCGCGCTCCGAGAAGAAGCCGACGATCCAGGTCTTGCTCACCTGATCGACAATAATCACGGCGAGCGCGATAGCGAGCCCGAACCACATTCTGACCGTCCTGCCTCCTATTTGATCTCGCTACTTGGCGCTCGCCAGACTCTCGACAGCGTCGGCGCAGCGGTGACAGAGATCGGCATGCGCTTTATCCGCGCCGACCTCCGGCAAGACGCGCCAGCAACGCTCGCACTTCTCGCCCGGCGCCAGCGCGACCCGCACCCCGACGCCCGGCACATCGCCAAGTGTGAAGGCGTCCGCCGGCACCTCGCCAAGCTTGAGCGCCGCCGCGGAGGTAATGCAGAGCTCAGGCAAATCGATCCCCGCAACCGGCGCCGCCCAATCGGGCGCGGCAAAAATATCGACTGCGGCCTGGAGGCTGGAGCCGAGGCGTTTCTGCGCTCGCTCCAGCTCGATCGCGCCGGTCACGACGCGGCGCAACTCGCGGATCTTCGCCCATTTCGCGCCGAGCGCCTCGTCGCGCCAGCCGGCAGGGATATCGCGATAGAGTTGGAGATGGACGCTTGAGTCTTCGGCGTCGCCGTGGCGGCTGAGCCAGGCCTCCTCGGCAGTGAAGCAGAGCACCGGCGCGAGCCAGCGCACGAGATGCTCGAACACATGATCGAGCACGGTGCGCGTCGCGCGGCGGCGCAAGGCATCCGGCGCGTCGCAATAGAGCGAATCCTTGCGCACATCGAAATAGAAGGCGGAGAGGTCGACGGCGCAGAAATTGTGCAGCGCCGTAAACATGGTGTGGAAGTCGTAGGCCTCCGCCGTCTGGCGCACCAGCGCATCGGTCTCGGCGAGGCGATGGAGGATATAGCGCTCGAGCTCGGGCATATCCTTCGCCGCGATGCGCTCGGTCTCGCTGAAACCATCGAGCGCACCCAAGAGATAGCGCAGCGTGTTGCGTAGCCGGCGATAGACATCCGCTTGGTATTTGAGGATTTCCTTGCCGATGCGCAGGTCCTCGGAATAATCCGAGGCGACGACCCAGAGACGCAGGATGTCGGCGCCGCTTTGCGAGACGACTTGCTGCGGCGCGACGACATTGCCCAAGGACTTCGACATCTTGCGGCCCTGCTCGTCGAGCACGAAGCCATGCGTCAGCACTGCCTCATAAGGCGCGCGGCCGCGCGTGCCGCAGCTCTCCAAGAGCGAGGAATGGAACCAGCCGCGATGCTGGTCCGAGCCTTCGAGATAGAGCGAGGCCGGCCAGCAGAGATCGGGCCGCTTCTCCAAGACGAAGCTGTGCGTCGAGCCGGAATCGAACCAGACATCGACGACGTCCTTGATCTGCTCGTAATCCTTGGGATCGCGGCCCGGCCCGAGGAACTCGGCCGGGTCGTGCGAATACCACGCATCCGCGCCTTCCTTCTCGAAGGCCGCGGCAATGCGATCGACCACCGCCTGATCGCGCAGCGCTTCGCCGCTTTTCTTCTCGACGAAGACGGCGATCGGCACGCCCCAAGCGCGCTGGCGCGAGATGCACCAATCGGGCCGCGTCTCGATCATCGCGCCGATGCGGTTCTGGCCTTGCGGCGGATACCATTTGGTCTCGGCGATCGCCTTCAGCGCCTTGGCGCGCAGATCGTTCTTCTCCATGCCGATGAACCATTGCGGCGTGGTGCGGAAGATCAGCGGCGCTTTCGAGCGCCAGGAATGCGGATAGGAGTGGACGAGCTTCGCCTCGGCGAGGAGCGCATTTGCTTCTTTCAGCGCATCCATCACCGCGCGATTGGCATCGCCCTCCTTGCCATTCGGGCGATAGACGCGCTTGCCGGCAAAAAGCGGCACGGTGTCGTAATAGCTGCCATCCGGGCCGACCGTCGCCGGTACCGGGATGTTATGCTTTTGGCCGAGTTCGAAATCGTCCGCGCCGTGCCCCGGCGCGATATGGACGAAGCCGGTACCATCGATATCAGTGACGAAATCGCCCGGCAGCAGGGGCACGTCGAAATCGTAGCCCTTGCCGTGAAGCGGATGCTTGCACACGGTGCCGGCGAGGTATTTGCCCGAGACGAGCTCGACCTTGCCGCCGAGCTTGGCGATTTCGGCGAAGTTCACCTCGAGCGGCGCCGCGACGACAAGCTTCTCGCCCACTTTGGCGGCGCTGCCTTCGCGCACCGACTGTACCTCGATGACGACGTAGTCGAGCGCTTCGTTGAA
>DATMZZ010000375.1:0-7775 GCA_035573175.1 Allostellaceae bacterium | reverse complement strand
TGAGCATCTGCTGCTCGCCGCCCGACAGCGCGTTGCCGCGGTTGCGGCGGCGCTCGGCCAGCGAAGGAAAGAAGTCGTAGACGCGCTCGAGCGTCCAGCGGCCGGCGCGCCCGGCCGGGCTGCGCGCGCCGACGAGCAGATTTTCCTCGACACTGAGCGAGCGGAAGATTTCGCGCTCTTGCGGCACGAAGCCGATGCCGAGCCGTGCGCGGCGATAGGGCGCGAAGCCGACGATATTCGCGCCGCCGAACTCGATCGCGCCGCCATGCCGCGTCGTATGCCCCATGATGGTCGCGAGCAGCGTGGTCTTGCCCACGCCATTGCGCCCCAGCACCGCGAGCGTGCCACCAGGCCGCAGCTCGAGCGACACGCCATCGAGCACGACCGTCTCGCCATAGCCCGCGCGGAGCTTATCGATGCGTAGCCCGCCCCCGCTTTTTGTGTCTGGGCTTTTCGTCGCCGCGCTCATCGATGATGCACCCGCTCGCCGAGATAGACTTCGCGCACACGCGGGTCGGCGCCAATCTCCTGCGGTGTTCCCTCGACCAGGATCGCGCCTTGCACCAGCACGGTGATGCGCCGCGCCAGGCGGAAAACGAGATCCATATCGTGCTCAATGATGAGCAGCGCGATATCGGCGCCGAGCTGCTCGATCACATCGATGATGGTACCTGCCTCGCCCGAGGGCACGCCCGCCGCCGGCTCGTCGAGCAGCAGCACTTTCGGATCGAGACCGAGCGCGACCGCGATCTCGACCAGGCGCTGGCGGCCATAAGCGAGCTCCTTGACCGGGCGTAGCGCTTCATCGGCAATGCCCAAGCGCTCGAGCAGCGCATAGGCTTCCTCGATCACTGCCCGACGACGCCCGGCAGGACGCAGGAAATCGCCGGCGAAACCGTGCCGCTCGGTGATGGCGAGCGTCACATTCTCGAGCACGGTGAGGCCGCGGAAGAGCTGATTGATCTGGAAGGTACGCGCGAGGCCGCGTTTCACACGGTGCGCCTGCGACAGCCGCGTGACGTCATGCCCGTCAAGCAGGACATGGCCGGAGGACGGGGCCAGCGCGCCGGTAACGAGATTGACAAAGCTCGTCTTGCCGGCGCCGTTCGGCCCGATCAGCGCATGCCGCGCGCCGACCGCGAGGCCGAAATTGATCTCGTTGGCGACCGCGAGCGCGCCGAAATTCTTGCACAGGGCGCGGGTCTCGAGCGCGAGCTCGGTCATCGCTTCCTCCGCCGCTGCACGCGCTGCCACACCATATCGATCAGGCCGAGCACGCCGCCACGCGCGAACAGTACGACGACGACAAGCAGCAGGCCGATCCAGAAATACCAATAGGTGGGGTCGATTTGCGAGAAGCGATCCTGCGCGATCATGTAAAGCGGCACGCCGACGAAAGCGCCGTAGAGCCGGCCGACGCCGCCAAAGATCACCATGACGAGGATCAGACCCGAGAAATCGACGCTGATGGCATTGAGGGCAACGAGCCCTGTCGTGTCGGCGATGAGGGCGCCAGCCGCACCCGCCATCGCCGCCGAAATCGTGTAGATCGTCAGCAAGCGGCCGAAGACCGGCGTGCCGATGGCATGCATGCGGGCGACATTCTCGCGGATGCCGGTCAGCGAGCGGCCGAAGGGCGAATGCACCAAGGTGCGCGCGACGACCCAACCGAGGAAGAGCACGATCGCGGCATACCAATAGGCCGTCTTGCCGTAGAGATCGAAGCGGAAGAGGCCGAGCACGGGCGAGACCTGCATCCCCTGCAAGCCATCGGCACCGCCGGTGATCGAGGTTGCCTTGTTCGCGGCCTCCTGCAGCATCACGCAGACGACCAGCGTCAGCATCAGAATCGAGAGACCCTGCGCGCGCAGGATGATGAGGCCGGAGAGGAGGCCGACCGCCCCCGCCATCGCTGTCGCCGCGATCAGGCCAATGATCGGCGCTCCCATGCCGTGCGCCGCGAGATAGCCCGCGGTATAGGCGCCCACGCCGAAGAAGGCGGCATGGCCCAAGGTTACGATACCGGCATAGCCGAGCACGAGATCGACCGAGAGGCCGAACAACGTCGTCGCGAGGATCTGCGCACCGAGCGCGAGATAGTCGGGGAAGAGGAAAAAGCCGACGACGATCAGCAACCAGGGGAGCGCTTCCATCGCATGCAGGCGATGGCGGCGCGCGAAACGCGCGACGACGTCGTTTTCGGGTTTCGTCGTCACGCTTGGCCGAACAATCCACGCGGCTTCCACAGCAACACGGCCATGGTAAGGGCGTAGATGAAAAAGGCACCGAATTCCGGCAGGAGATATTTGAACGCGGTGTCGGAAATGCCGAGCAGCATCGCGGCAACGAAGGGACCGCGAATCGTGCCGAGTCCGCCGACCGCGACGACGATGAGGAAGTAGACCAGGTGATCGAGCGCGTAGCTCGGGCTAATCGCCATGATCTCCGCGCCCAAGGAGCCACCGAGCGCGGCGAGCGCGCTGCCGAGCGCGAAAGCCAAGGTGAAAAGGCGCGACGTGTTGATGCCGACCGATTGCGCCATCTGCCGGTTGTCGACTGCGGCGCGTATTTGCGCGCCAAAGCGGGTGCGATCGAGGCCGAGCCAGAGCAGCGTCACCAGCGCCGCGCCGCTGCCGATCAGGAAGCTGCGATAGGCGGGGAAGCTGCGCAGGCCGAATTGAAGCTGGCCGCTCAGCGCTGATGGCGGATAGAAGGGCTGTGCTGTCGGACCCCAGAAATATTTGCCAACAGCCACCGACATGAAGACCAGGCCCATGGTCATCAGCACCTGGTCGAGGTCGCTGGCGCCATAGAGCGGACGATAGAGAAAGCGCTCGAGCGGCACGGAGAGCAGCGCCACGGCCAGCGTCGCCAGCGGCACCGCAAGATAGAAGGGGACGCCGAGACGAAAGATGAGCGTCGTCATGAAATAGCCGCCGGCCACCGCGAAGACGCCATGGGCGAGATTGACGAAGCCCATCAGCCCCATGGTCACCGAAAGGCCGACCGAGACGAGGTAGAGCACCATGGCAAAAGCAGTGCCATGGAAGGCGATGCTGATGGCGGCAGAAAGCGCGCTGTCCATTCACTCAATCCAATCGGACAACCGCGCAGGCGGCAAAAGACGTTGCAATTCCATCCTGCGCCTCCTGAGCTTGTCGAAGGGGCGACTTCGCTCTGGGCGAGGAGAAATCGTGCGTGGCATCACGCGGTGCCACGCACAGCGTGTCCCCAGCCCGAGCTTGTCGAAGACCGCTAGATCGAACTGCAGCCGCTTAGGCGTACCGGTCACTTCGGAGGATTCGCTTCCTTCCACGGATCCTTCACGTTCGGAATAGTGTCGAATTCGACATTGGCGAGCTTGCCGTTCACTATCTCACCGCGACGGATATAGACGTTCTCGATGATGTCGCGCGTCGCGGGATTGATCGAGATCGGGCCGCGCGGACTAGTGTCGCTCTTCCAGTTGGTGAGGATCTTCATCGCCTCGTCGCCGGTGAACTTGCCCTTCGTCTGCTTGATCACCGTGTAGATCGCATCCATGCCATCCCAGCCCTGGACCGAGAGGAAGTCGGGGATCGCCTTACTGCCGTAAGCGGCGTTCCAGGCATTGAGGAACATCTGGTTCGCGGGCCGCGTCGCCGCAGCGGAATACGTGCCGGAGCTGACGATGCCGTTCCCGACCTGAGTCATGTTCGGCAGCTCTTCATCCAGCATCACGTCTTGCGTCGTCACCAGCGTGACACCGGCCTGTTTGAGGCCGAGATCGTTCCACGCCTTCATCACCGCGGTCGCCTTCTTGCCGGCCGGCACGAAGATGAAAGCGACATCGGGCTTGCTGTCCTTGATGCGCTGGACGAAGGGCGAGAAATCCTCGGTCGGGAAGGCCATGCGGACCTTGTCGATGACCTTGCCGCCGCCCTTCTCGAAGGATTGCGTGAAGCCGCCCTCGGCGTCATAGCCCGGCGGGTAATCGGTCACCGCGGTGTAGCCTTTCTTCCAGCCTTGCTTGGCCGCCCATTCGCCGATGGGACCCGAGACCTGCCAGAGGGTGAAGGAGACGCGAATGATGTAAGGCGAGAGCCGCGGGATCGGCGCCGCCGCCGCGTTCATGTCGATGAACGGCACTTTCGCTTCGGTCGCGACCGGCGCGATGGCCGAGGCATTCGGCGACCACACCACACCGGCGAGGAAATTGACGTGATCGCGCGTCACCAACTCGGTCGCCAGACGCTTGGCGATATCGGGATTGGCGCCGGTATCGTCGCGATAGATCAGCGTGACTTTGACGCCGGGTGGCAGATCTTTCTCATGCGTTTTCACATAGAGATCGATGCCCTTGTTCATTTGGTCGCCGGGTTGTGCATCGGGCCCCGACATTGTCGAGATCACGCCGACCTTGATCTCGGTCTGCGCCGCGGCAATGCCGATACCGGCTAGCGATGCACCGAGCAGCGCGAGAATGAAACGGGATGTCCTGTGCATGCTGAGTCTCTCCCCTCCCACGAAAAAGCGCCGCCTATCAAGGCGACGTTATATTGGAATGATTATAAAGGGGTATTGAGAGAGGGCCAAGCTTTCTTGGCCATCACATCGATGCGCGTGCGTGAATCAAACCACCAGATCGATGAGCTGTCCGCGGCCAATGGTCGATGGCACAGCCCAACTCTTCGAGCGCTGACGCGTCGCGGGCTCGACCTCGCGCACGACCGGAACGATCGGCACCAGCGGGATTACCTCGATGATCGCGAGGGTCGGCGCGACCTGCATGGTAAAGGTTTCCTCACCAACAACGATGAGGAAACGCTAACACTTTCTTAGCCTTACAACAAGGTTAAGATGCTGAAAATTATAGCTAATTGCGCTGTTTCAGGACTGAAACGCCAGGCAAATCCCGGCCTTCGAGCCATTCGAGGAAGGCGCCGCCCGCGGTCGAGACGTACGTCAGCTGATCGATCACGCCGGCTTCATGCAGCGCCGCGACGGTATCGCCGCCGCCCGCGACGCTGAGCATCTTGCCGGCGCGCGTCAGCGCCGCGACGCGCTGCGCCAGCGCAACCGTGCCGGCATCGAAAGGCTTGGTCTCGAACGCACCAACGGGGCCGTTCCAAACCAGCGTCGGACATTGCTCGAGACGCTGCGCGATCGCCGCAACGCTTTGCGGCCCGATATCGAGGATCATCTGATCGTCGGGCACGCGATCGATCGCGACGGTTTGCGTCGCAACGCCCGCTTTCAGCTCCGGCGCGACCACGGCATCGACCGGCAGGATCAATTCGCAGGAAGCCGAGCGCGCATCGGACAGGATCTTCTGCGCCGCATCGAGCATGTTCTTCTCGACCAGCGAGCGCCCGACCTTCTTGCCCTGCGCCAGGAGCAGCGTATTCGCCATCGCGCCGCCGATCACCAGCACCTGGACCTTCTTCAGCATGAAGTCGAGGAGCTGCAGCTTGGTCGAGACCTTGGCGCCGGCGACGATCGCCGCGACCGGGCGTTTCGGCGCGCCGAGCGCGGCATGCAGCGCTTCGAGCTCTTGCTGCATCAAGCGGCCAGCCGCCGCGGGAAGAAGACGCGCAACGCCGTCGGTCGACGCATGGGCGCGATGCGCGGCAGAGAACGCATCGTTCACATAGAGATCGCCCAGCGCAGCGAGCGATTTGGCGAAAGCGGGATCGTTCTTTTCTTCCTCGGGATAAAAGCGCGTATTCTCAAGCAGCGCGATCTCGCCGTCCTTCAGTCGATCGACGACGCTTTGCGCCTTCGCGCCGATACAATCCTCGGCAAAAGCGACCGGTCGGCCGACAGCTTTGGCGAGCGGCTCGGCCAGTGGCTTCAGCGACAGTTTCGGATCGGGTCCCTTCTCGGGCCGGCCGAAATGCGACATGACGATCACGCGCGCGCCTTTCTCGGCGAGTTCGCGGATCGTCGGCGCCAGCCGCTCGATGCGCGTCGCATCGGTCACCTTGCCGTCTTTTACGGGAACATTCAGATCGGCGCGCAGCAAAACCCGCTTGCCGCGGACCTCGATGTCATCGAGCGTGTGAAAATCAGCCATGAGATGGATTTAAGCGTCGTTCGACGGGACCCAGGGAATCGCCGCGACCTCGATACCATCCTCGGCGAGCTTCTTCGCTTCGGTCGGCGTCGCGTCGCCATAGATGCCCCGCGCTTTCGCCTCGCCTTTGTGGATGCGGCGCGCCTCTTCGGCAAAGCCTTTGCCGACATTCTCGCAATGGGTCTCGACGTAGTTGCGCAGCACCTGGAGCGCGCGGCGGAACTCAGCCGGTGTCGGCGCCGGGTCGGGCGTGGCAGCGGCGGGCGGCGCGGCCGGCGCTTCGGGCCCGGCTTCGGGTTGGGCCTCGTGCTGGATCTCGCGATGCTGGTTTTCGCGTGGTGCCGGATCGGATTTGGTCGAGCGGCCGAGTCGCGGCGCCATCACCGCTTTCTCGACCTCGGTCGAGCCGCATTCCGGACAGGTCACGAGACCACGGCGCGCCTGGCGCTCATAAGTCGCGCCATCGCGGAACCAGGTCTCGAATTCATGCCCGTCACGGCAGCGGAGGGTGAAGACGATCATACTTAGTCCGAGGACATCCCTTACAAAGCAACGCTTTATATTGGCTTAGCAATCCCATCGATCAAGCGCCAGCGCCATCCATCGCAGGTCTATTCAGCCGCTGCGGGCCGCTTGGCAGGCGCAACAAAGGGCCGGTCGTGGCCGAGCGACGGGACGGCGCGGCGGGCCTCGGCGATCTTGGCCGGGTCGATCTCGGCGAGGATGAAACCCGGCTCCTCCCCCGCCTCGGCCAGCACCTCGCCCCAGGGGGCGACGATGAGGCTGTGGCCATAGGTCTTGCGGCCCTCGGCATGCTCGCCGCATTGCGCCGGGGCGAAGACGAAGCAGCCATTCTCGATCGCCCGCGCCCTGAGCAGCACATGCCAATGCGCTTTGCCGGTCGGCACGGTGAAAGCCGAGGGCACGGTCAGGAAGTCGGCGCCGCCCTGCGCCAGCGCGCGGTAGAGATGCGGGAAGCGGAGGTCGTAGCACACGGTGAGACCGAGCACGCCCCAAGGCAGTGCTGCGAGCGCCGTGCCCTCGCCCGGCTTGAACACTGCCGATTCACGATAGCTTTCGCCGCCGGGCAGATCGACATCGAACATATGGATCTTGTCGTAGCGCGCCAGGATGTTGCCGTCGGGTGCGATGAGGAAGGAGCGATTGGCGAGGCGCCCATCGCCTTCCGTGCGCACGATGATCGAGCCAAGCAGCAGATGCGCCCCGGTTTCGCGCGCGAGATCGCGGAACGCCGCCAGCATCGGATGCGCCGCTTCGGCACGCGCCTTCTCCTCGCGCAGAGCACGCTTCGGCTCGATCATGTCGCTGACTTCGGGCGTCATGATGAGGTCGGCGCCGGCATCGCGTGCGCGGCGCACGAGTTCGCTCGCAGCGCGGATATTCGGCTCGACCTCGCGACCGGCGTTGAGCTGGATGCAGGCGGCCTTGAAAAGCGTCACGGGCTGATGCCGAGCATCGGATCGAGCTTGCCGGCGCGGTCGAGCGCCGCGAGTTCGTCGGAGCCACCGACATGCACACCATCGATGAAGATTTGCGGCACCGTCGTGCGGCCGCGGGCGCGCTTGACCATCTCCGTACGCTTCGACGTGTCGGCTTCGACATCGATATCCTCGAAATCGACACCTTTGCGCTGCAGGAGATTGCGCGCCCGCGCGCAGTAGCCGCACCACATCGTCGTATACATCTCGACTTTGGCCAT
>DATMZZ010000374.1:0-7469 GCA_035573175.1 Allostellaceae bacterium | reverse complement strand
CACGTATCGGCGACAGCAATATGGGCCTCGCCGAGGTCCAGGAGTTGCGCGACGCGATCGCGGCATTCCGCGCCAAGGGCAAGCGCGCTATCGCCTACAGCGACACGTTCGGCGAGCTCGGCTCGGGCACGCATAGCTATTATCTCGCCGCCGCGTTCAACGAGATCTGGCTGCAGCCGATGGGCACGCTCGGGCTCGTCGGCCTGCGTATCGAGATGCCTTACCTGCGCGGGACGCTGGACATGCTCGGCATCAAGCCGAGCGTCGAGCATCGCGAGGAATACAAAGACGCGGCGAATATGTTCACCGAGAAGCAGATGACCGATCCCGAGCGCGAGGAATTGCAAGCGCTGCTCGGCTCGATCAACACGCAGATGGTGGCCGATATCGCCAAGGACCGGAAGATCGATCCGGCGACGCTGAAAGAGGTGATCGACCGCGCCCCGTTGCTGACCGACGAGGCGTTGAAGGCACATCTCGTCGATCATGTCGGCGACCGGACCAATGCCATCACCTCTTTCGGAGCGACGCCGAAGCTCCTCTCGCTCGAGAAATATCGCGACGAGGTCGGCGAGGCGCACGAGAGCGGCCCGACCATCGCGCTGATCTATGCGACCGGCATGCTTTCGCGCGGCGGCGGCGATGGCGGCAATGCGCTGACTGGTGGCGAGTCCGGCACCGACAAGCTCGTGCGCGCTTTCCGTCTTGCGCAAGAAGACAAGAATGTGCGCGCCATCCTTTTCCGTATCGACAGTCCCGGCGGCTCGGCTACGGCGGCGGAGACGATCTGGGCCGCGGTGCATCGCGCGCATGAGGCGGGTAAGCCGGTGATCGTCAGCATGGGCGATGTCGCCGGATCGGGCGGCTATTACATCGCCGCGCCCGCCGACAAGATCGTCGCCGAGCCGGCCACCCTGACCGGCTCGATCGGCGTCGTTGCCGGCAAGCCGGTGATCAGCGGCTTGATGCAGAAGCTCGGCGCCAATTCGGACGCGCTGCAGACCGGCGCCAATGCCGGCATGTTCAGCCTTTTTCACGATTTCTCGCCAAGCGAGCACGAGCGGCTCAACGCCGTGATCGACGATATCTATAACGGCTTCAAGCATCGCGTCGCGCAGGGCCGCAAGCTCGACGATGCCGCGGTCGAGGCCGTCGCCAAGGGCCGCGTCTGGAGCGGCAGCGATGCGCTGAAGAACAAACTCGTCGATACGCTCGGCGGCTTCCGCACCGCGCTCAATATTGCCAAGCAGAGTGCCGGTATCGCCACCGATCAGGATGTGACGCTGAAAATCTATCCGCCGCCGAAGACCGAGATCGAAGCGATCGTCTCGCGCTTCAGCGGCGAGAACGACGATGATGTCGAAACGGTGCTGCCGCTGCGCTGGATCGCGATGGCGCGTCTGGCGATGCAGCGCGCGGCGCTCACCCTCGCCCCGCCGGGGTCACTGGTCATGCAGCCGATCGCGACGCATTAGTTTTCGTCATTGCGAGGAGCACAGCGACGAAGCAATCCAGAAGCCTCACGTGAAGCCCTGGATTGCTTCGCTCCTGAGCTTGTCGAAAGGGCTCGCAATGACGATTTTAGGATGAGCGCTAACGCTTCTCAGGCGGCACAAACGCGACGCAGTCGCGGAGTTCGTTCTCGTAGTGGAAGCTTTCGCCGCCGCGCCCGCGCGCCCAGATATTCTCGTCCTGGCGCTTGGTGATGGTTAGCCGCTCGTAAGCATGTTTCTTGCCAGGCTCGTAATCGAATACCATGCCCGGCTCGATAGGACCCTCATAGCGACCGCTCAGCGACACCGGCACCGGTTTCGGCTTGATGATCGGCTTATCGGCGACGAAGACCACGACTTTGCGGAAATCGTCCTCGTCGTGATAGGTCTCGCCGCTACGGCCGAAAGCCCAAATATGCTTGCCCTGGCGCTTGGTAATGGTGAGCCGCTCGTAAGCATGTTTCTTGCCGGGCTCGAAATCGAACACCATGCCGAGCTCGATCGGCCCCTCATAAGGTGTGACTTTGTCAGATGTGACGGGCGGCGGGTTCTCAGCCATCGTTGCCTCCTGCTATCTTAGGCGATACTAGTCGCAACGAAACTGGCGCGCCATGGGCGCACCCGAGGGGGAGGGAACGTATGAGTAGCGGTGTGGCAAACGTCGATGTTGCCGAGCTGGTGGCAAATGCCAAGCTCGGAAGACAGCATATTGCAATCCTGCTGCTCAGCGCCTTGATGCTGTTCATCGACGGGTTCGATATGAGCACCGCGGGCGTCGCCGCGCCATCGTTGCTGCGTGCCTTCCACGGCGAGAGAGCCGCAATGGGCACGATCTTCGGCGCAAGCTATGCCGGCATTCTCGTCGGCTGCTGGGTGTTCGGCTACGTTAGCGACCGCTGGGGCCGCAAGGCGGGCTCGATCTGGTCGTGCATCGTCTACGGTCTGCCCTCGCTGTTGATCACCCAGGCTACCTCGCTCGATCAGATTCTCTATCTGCGCTTCCTCGTCGGTATCGGCCTCGGCGGCGTGATGCCGACGACGCTGGCGTTGCTCGCCGAATCCGCACCGAAGCGCTATCGCGCGAGCTTCGCCATGCTGGCGCTGTTCGGCTTTCCCCTCGGCGGCGCGATGGTCTGGCAAGTCGGCGCGCATTTCATTCCCAGCTTCGGCTGGCAAGTCGTGTTCTACACCGCCGGCATCGGTGGGCTCGTGCTGAGCGCCGCACTCGTTTTCATTCTGCCGGAATCGCTGCAATTCCTCGCGCTGCACAAGCCGGAATCGCCCGAGCTGCGGCGCCGTGCGCAGCTTTTCGCGCCGCAGCGCCTGTTCGGGCCCGAGACGCGCTTCTTCGTTAAGCGCGAAGAGAAACCGAAAGGCCTGATGGTCGCAGAGCTTTTCAAAGGCAAGGAGCGGATCGCGACGATCCTGCTCTGGACCGCCTATTTCATGGAAGGCCTTACTTACATCACTCTCGCTAATTGGATGGCGGTGGTGCTGCAGGATCTCGGTCTGTCATCATACGATTCTCTCACCATCGGTTCTTATGCGAGCGCCGGCGGCATCCTCGTCGCGATTTGCCTGATGCGGCCGCTCGACAAGATCGGGCCGATGGCCAGTGTCGTTTCCGCCATTGTCGCCATTGGCGCGATCATCATCCTGGGCACGCCCGGCGTGCCGCAGCTCGCGGTCATGGCCGCTGCAATCGTCGCGCATTCCTTCTGCTCGGGCACACACACCTCGCTCAACGGCACGGTGGCGTTGTTCTATCCGACGCGCATGCGCAGCAACGGCATCGGCTGGGCGTCGGCGCTCGGCCGTATCGCGTCGATCTTCGGGCCGATCGTCGTCGGCAAGCTCTTCTCGGCCCACGTCCCGCTACAATGGGTGCTGTACGGGCTGACGCTGCCCTATCTCGTCGTGATCGGCACGTCGATCCTGTTGGGCCGGCTCTATGTGAAGAACTACAGCCAGCCCGAGGGCGAAGCGCCGGCGACGTTGAAACCCGCACCCGCCGCCGAGTAAGGCAATCGAAGCGCAACAAAAAAGCCGGGCTCGCGCCCGGCTTTTTCTTTATCGGGAGCGAGGGCCGATCAGGCCTTCTCCAGCTCCTTCACCCGCTTCTCGTCCTTCAGCGCGACGGTCTTGCCGTCGCCCTTCACCTGCGAGGTGGAGATATCGAATTTGTTGCCATCGGCGTCCTTCACCGCGTCCTCGACATAGGGGCGGCCAGGCGGCGGGGTCATCAGCTTGTGGCCGCGTTCTTTGAGGCGGTTGTAAACGTGGTCCTTCTCGTCCACGTCGATCGTAATGCCGAAGTGATGAACGCCCTGCGGCGCGAGCTCATTGCCGCGGCGCGGCAGCAGCGCGATGTCCATATAGCCGTCGGTCATCCAGACCGCGCCTTGATTGCTCTTGCCGTTGATCTTCATGTTGAAGACATCGGCATAGAATTCGGCGAGATTGGCGGGATCATCCGAAAAAATCGCGATGTGACGAATACGGGCCATACGGCGCTCCATCCCTGGGTTTCGTGGGCAAGACGCTATTCCTCCGGCCGGCCCCCGTCAATCTCAGGCGGCAATCTCAGGCGGCAATCTCGGGCCGTCAACGGCGCCGGGCGTAGACCAGGAATTCGATATTGCCCTCGGGGCCGCGGATCGGACTTTCGACGATCCCGACCACCTCCCAGCCGCGCCCCGTTAACCAGGCCGCGATTCGCGCACAAACCTCCTGATGCAGCGCCGGATCGCGCACCACCCCGCCTTTGCCGACCCGCTCCGGCCCGACCTCGAATTGCGGCTTGATCAACGCGACGAGCTGCGCCTGCGGCTTCGCGAGGCCCAGCGCTGCCGGCAGCACGGTCTCGAGGCCGATGAAGCTGGCATCGCAGACGACGATATCCGGCGGCTCGGGCACTTGCTCGGCGGTGAGATAGCGCGCATTGACCCGCTCCAGCACCGCGACCCGCGGGTCCTGGCGCAGCTTCCAGGCGAGCTGGCCATGCCCGACATCGACGGCATAGACCTTTGCCGCGCCTTTCTGCAGCAGCACATCGGTGAAGCCGCCGGTCGAGGCGCCGACATCGAGGGCGATGAAACCGGCGACATCGATGGCGAAGTGATCGAGCGCATGCGCGAGCTTGATGCCGCCGCGCGAGACCCAGGGATGATCGCGCGATTTGACCTCGAGCGGCGTGTCATCCGTGTAGGCGGTGCCTGCTTTGTCGAGCTTCCGATCGCCGCTGAAGACCGCGCCGGCGAGAATCAACGCCTGTGCCTTGGCACGCGTCTCGGCGAGACCACGCTCGACCAGCAGCACATCCAGACGCTTCTTTTCGATCGCCACGCCGCGCTCCGTTCCACGGCTAGCTTTAGCAAGTTTCGCTCGCCTATGCTCAGCGCATGAGATTGTCGCTTATTGCGCTCTCGATGAGCTTGCTGGTCCTCGCCGTCGCGATGCCAGCCGAGGCCGAGACCTTCGATTGCCGCCAGCCGACAATGCCGCTTGGCCGGCTCATCTGCAATGACGCCGCATTGCGCACGGCCGACGCCGAAGAAAGCGACGTCTACGATGCTGCCTTGCTCGCCAGCCTCGACCGCCCGTCGCTGCGCGACGAAGAACGCGTGTGGTTCGATCATGAGATCCTGCCCTATAACTGGTTCGCGCAGCAGCACATGCCCGTCGACAACAGCAAGGTTGCCGAGATTTATCGCCGCCGCAGCACTGCGTTGCGAGAAGAGACGCGGGACTGGCGCAAGCTGCGACACAGCGTGCCCAGCGCGACACTCGCCACTACATGTCTCGCCTTGCCGCAGCGAAGCGGCGACTGCACGGTGGCGGCTTTCGCGCCGATCGAGGGCGTGCCGACGCTGCGTTACCAGCAACAGACCTATGCGCAACCGGCAGCATCGAGTGTCATCGTCATCCTCGCAGCCGTGCCGGATCATCCCGATGGTTGGCTGCCACTCGCTGTCGCTTCGAGTGCCCATCCTCTCACGCAGCCGCAAGCGATCGCGTCACCGGCCGGCACACTGCTGGTGATCGCAGGAAACGGCGATAGCGACGCATCCGCGCTCTATCGTCTCGATAAGGACGCGCTTCAAGATATCGACGACCGAAGCTGGCTCGAGACGCTGCGGTCGCGCCTGCCGGATGGTCTCGCCTTATCGTCCGATATCGTCGCCGATTACGGCAAGATGCAGGCCGCCTCGAAGGTGACGCGCAGCCAATCGACGTGTTGCGCGGTCGGCAGCACGGCCACGATCGATCTCACGATCGAGAACGATCGCGTCGTGGTCAGCGGAGTCACATTCGGCGAGCCATCAGGCTCGCCGAATGATCACGCGAATTAGGAAAACGCCGCGTCAGGCGCGGACAGAACGCTCCGCGAGCACGCGGCCCAGCGCGTTGAGCGCGGTCTGCGTGATGTGGCGGGCATTGAGTCCCGCCTGATCATACTGCGCGCTCGGCGAATCGTGATCGATGAAGTGATCCGGCAGGATCATCGGCCGAACCTTCAGGCCGCTATCGAGCAGGCCAACGGTCGCTAAGTGATGCAGCACCTGGCTCGAGAAGCCGCCGATCGCGTTCTCTTCGATCGTGATCAGCACCTCATGCTCGCGCGCCAGGCGTTCGACGAGCTGCGTATCGAGCGGCTTGGCGAAGCGCGCATCGGCAACCGTGGTCGAGAGACCGTAGCCGGCGAGCTCGTCCGCGGCCTTCATCGCCTCTTGCAGACGCGTGCCGAGGCTCAAGATCGCGATTGCGGTGCCCTCGCGCAGCACGCGGCCCTTGCCGATCGGCAGCACATCGCCACGCGCCGGCAACGTCACGCCGACGCCCTCGCCGCGCGGATAGCGAATCGCCGAGGGGCCGTCATCGATCGCCGCGGCCGTGGCAACCATGTGCATCAGCTCGGCCTCGTCGGCCGCCGCCATGATCACGAAGCCCGGCAGACAGCCGAGATAGCTCAGATCGAAGGAGCCGGCATGGGTCTGACCATCCGCCCCTACGAGTCCCGCGCGATCCATCGCGAATCGCACGGGCAATTTCTGGATCGCGACGTCATGCACGACCTGGTCGTAGCCACGCTGCAGGAAGGTCGAATAGATCGCGGCGAAAGGCCGCATGCCTTCGCAGGCGAGGCCAGCGGCGAAAGTCACCGCATGTTGCTCGGCGATGCCGACATCGAAGCACCGAGTCGGGAAGCGCTCGGCGAATTTGTCGAGGCCTGTGCCGGAGGGCATCGCGGCGGTGATCGCGACGATTCGCTCGTCGCGCTCGGCCTCGGCGATGAGGCCCTTGGCGAAGACGTTCTGATAGTTCGGCGCCCCAGGCTTGGCTTTCACCTGAGCCCCGGTCGCGACATCGAACTTCACGACACCATGATATTTGTCCGCCGCCTGTTCGGCCGGGGCATAGCCATGGCCTTTGCGGGTGACGATGTGCACCAGCACCGGGCCGCGGTCCTCGCTGTCGCGCAGATTCTTCAGCACCGGCAGCAAGTGATCGAGGTTGTGACCGTCGATCGGACCGACATAGTAGAAGCCAAGCTCTTCGAAGAGCGTGCCGCCGCCCGCCACCATGCCGCGGGCATATTCCTCGGCCCGGCCGAGCGCATTGGCGAGGCCGCGCGGGAAGCGCCGCGCCATCGCCGCGCCGAGCTGGCGCAAGCTCATATAGGGCTTCGAGGACAGCAGCCGGCTGAGATAGGCGCTCATCGCGCCGACCGGTGGCGCGATCGACATATCGTTATCGTTGAGGATGACGATCAGCCGGGAATCCATTGATCCTGCATTATTCATGGCCTCGTAGGCCATGCCGGCGCTCATCGCGCCGTCGCCGATCACGGCGATAACGTCGTTCTTCTCGCCCTTGAAATCGCGCGCCACGGCCATGCCCAGCCCGGCCGAGATCGAGGTCGAGCTGTGGGCCGCGCCGAATGGGTCGTATTCGCTTTCCGAGCGCTTGGTAAAG
>DATMZZ010000373.1:0-12289 GCA_035573175.1 Allostellaceae bacterium | reverse complement strand
CGCGCGCGTGGCGATCTCGTCCTCGCGCAGCGCTTCCCAGGAGCGGCCGACCGGCAAGCGCCGCAGACGCAGAATGAAAAAATTGACCAGCAGCGCGAGCGCGAGGGTGACGAAGTAGAGGAAGATATAACGCTGGGCCTGATTGAAATCGATGCCGAAGAACTGCGCGAAGGTCTCGCCACCGTTAGGCGCGCGCGCGGAGAGCGGCAAGCCGAAGAAGGTCGGGCGCGGCAGGCCGTTGATGCCGTTCGGCCCGTAGGTGAAGGACTGCCAGTTGATGAGGACGATGCGGATGATCTCGCCGAAGCCGAGCGTGACGATGGCGAGGTAATCGCCGCGTAGCCGCAAGACCGGCAGCGCCAAGAGGATGCCGACCACGGCCGACATCAGCCCGGCGAGCGGCAGCGCTTCCCAAAAGCCGAAATTCCAATACGCCGCCGTGAGCGCGAGCGTGTAGGCGCCGACGGCGTAGAACGCCGCGTAGCCGAGATTGAGCAGCCCGGCGAGGCCGACGACCACGTTCAGCCCCCAGCCGAGCATGATATAGATCAGCACCGCGGTCGCGAGGTCGAGGTAATATTGCGACGCAAACGGCATGAACGGCCAGACGATGGCGATGCCGAGGCCAACCCAGCCAAGAATGCTCTGATGCTTGGTGAGGAACAGCGAAACGACCGGCGGCCGATCACTGCGCCGGCGCTTCGGCAACAGGCCGATCGCGAAGCGGCCGACGAAGACGACCACGACCGCGATCGCGACCCAGTCCCAGCGTGTGCCGATACTATTGCCGCCCGGCTGGTTGGTGTTGAAGCCGGCCAGGGGAATCGCGAGAATCAATGCGACGAAAGCGGCAAGCGCCGAATCCTTCGCCAATTTGCCGAGATCCATCAGACTTTCTCGATCTCGGGCCGGCCGAGCAGGCCAGAGGGGCGGAAGATCAGCACCAGGACCAGCACGCCAAAGACAGCCACATCCTTATAGGCGGACGAGAAATAGCCCGACCAGAAGGCTTCGATGATGCCGATGAGGAAGCCGCCGAGCACCGCGCCGGGTAGCGAGCCGATGCCGCCGAGCACCGCCGCCGTGAAGGCTTTCATGCCGGCGAGGAAACCGATGAAGAAGTCGATCACGCCGTAATAGAGCGTCACCATCATCCCCGCGACTGCCGCGAGCGCCGCGCCAATGAGGAAGGTCGTCGAGATCGTGCGGTCGACATCGACGCCGAGCAGCGCCGCCATGGTCATATCCTGCTCGCAAGCGCGCTGCGCCCGGCCGAGAGGCGTCGCCGCGATCATGACGCTGAACCCCGCCATCAGCGCGATGGTCACCAGCACGATGATGATCTGGAGATAGGAGAGCTGGACCGCGAAGCCGCCGGTTTCCATCAGCCGGAAGCCGCCAGTCACGACGGGTGGCAGCGACTTCACCTGCGCCCCCTGCAGGAGCTGGACGTAATTCTGCAGGAAGATCGACATGCCGATGGCCGAGATCAGCGGCGCCAGGCGGAAGGAGCCGCGCAACGGCCGGTAGGCGACGCGCTCGACTGCCCAGCCATAGGCTGACGTGAAGAACATCGCGGAGAACAAGACCACCACCAAAGCGAGCGGTACCCATGTAACCCCGACGGTACCCAGAACGAAAAAGGTGATGAGCGAAACGAACGCCCCGATCATGTAGATCTCGCCATGCGCGAAATTGATCATCCCGATGATGCCGTAAACCATCGTGTAGCCGATGGCGATAAGGGCATAGATCGCGCCGAGCGTCAGGCCGTTGATAAGCTGCTGAAGGAAATAAGCCATGGGCCGCTCAAATTATGCGGGAGCCACGCTCACGGCAAGGCTGCAATGTCGCCGAATCGTGATGGGCTTTCCCACGCCAGCAAGCTAGAAAGACGGAACATGAATTTCCGCCAGCTGCCCTGGTTCGATTACGGGGGACGATTCGCGCCGCTCAAGGCAGCCGTCTTTATGGGTCTGTTCGTCCCCGCGATCTGGACCGCTGCGTCCTACGCGCTCGACCGGCTGGGTGCCCGGCCGCTGACCGAATCCATACACCAAATCGGCGACTGGACGATCCGCTTCATCTTCATCGCGCTGGTGATCTCGCCGGCGCGGGTAGCGCTGCAATGGCCGAAGCTCCTCGAACTGCGGCGGATGATAGGCGTCGCCGCGTGTCTCTACGGCTTGACGCATTTGTCGCTCTATATCGTCGACGAAGCCTTCTCCCTGCCCCTCGTCGTTTCCGAAATCATCCTGCGTATCTATCTCACCATCGGCTTTACCGCGCTGACAGGGCTCATCGTTCTCGCCTGGACCTCGACCGATGGCTGGCAACGACGCCTGGGCGCGCGGCGTTGGCAGAAGCTGCATCGCATCGTCTATCTCATCGGTACGCTCGCGGTCATCCACTACTTCCTGCAGTCGAAGCTCGATGAATGGGAGCCGACGGTGATGGCCGGCATCTTTGTCTGGCTGATGGGTTGCCGCCTGGTGAGCTGGCGCCTCGGCCGCGGCAAGCTGCCGCTTTGGACGGTCGCCAGCCTCAGCCTCGGCGCGGGCGTGCTCACCGCGCTCTGCGAAGCCGGCTATTACTGGTTCTCCCTCGGCGCGCCGTTCGATCTCGTGCTGCAAGCCAATCTGACGCTCGATACGGGGGTACGCCCCGCTATGGTGGTGTTCGTCTCGACCTTCGCGATCGCCGTGCTTGGGGCGATCCGCGCGATGTTCTGGCCGAACAAGGCGCGCAAGCCCAAGCCGGCATAATATCCGGGCGGCATGGACAAGAACGATTACGATCGCTTCGCGCGCGCCTATAGCGACGATGCCGAGCACAACGCCTTCAACGCGCTTTACGAACGTCCGGAATCGCTGCGTCTGATGGGCGATGTTGCTGGTCTCAGAGTGCTCGACGCCGGTTGTGGCAGCGGCGCCCATGCCGCCGCGCTGCTGGCGCGCGGCGCGATTGTCACCGGCATCGATAAAAGCAGCGGCATGCTAGCTCTTGCCCGTGAGCGGCTCGGCAGTGCGGCCACGCTTTTCGAAGCCGATCTCGCCGCGCCGTTACGTTTTGCCGACGGCGCCTTCGACCGCGTGCTGGCGGCGCTTGTGCTGCATTACATCGAGGATTGGAGCGTGCCGCTCCGCGAGTTCCGCAGGGTGCTCGTGCCCGGAGGAAAGCTCGTCATCTCGACACATCATCCCTTCTGCGATCATGTGCTGGCCGGCAGCCGCGACTATTTCGGCACGTTCCTACTGGATGATCGCTGGGAGAAGGGCGGCGAGATCATGGAGATGCGCTATTGGCGCCGGCCTTTGCACGCGATGACCGCGGCGCTATCCGCGGCCGGCTTCACGATCGATGCGATCACCGAGCCGCTTCCCCTGCCCGAGGCACGCGAGCGTTTCCTGGCCGATTACAAGCTGCTATCGACCCAGCCGCAATTCCTGTTCTTCGCCGTGCATCGCCCTGATGCCGACTGATTTGCCTCAATACACGCAGCGCCACCCGCGCTAGGCTTTACGAATGGACTGGCTCCGGCGATGCGTGCGGCGGATGGTGGCCACGCTGCACAAAGCGTTTTCGAAGGCCAACCTCCGGCGTGCCGTGATGTGGGGCCAAAAGAATGTGCCTCCCGGCGTGCGGAGCGTTCTGGGTATCGTGTTGATCATTGCCGGCGTGTTCGGGTTCTTGCCGATCCTGGGATTCTGGATGATTCCCCTCGGCGGCGCCCTGATCGCCCTCGATATCCCGCCGCTGCGCCGCCGCCTCATGGCGTGGCTCGACCGCGACCAAGGTCATGCCGGCAAGAATTGATCGCCTTTGTCGCCTGCGGGAGCGCTAGGCCCGCTTGCGGCTCATCACGTAATCGAGCTTTTGCTTGGCGAGGCGGCGGAGGGTGTCCTGGCCGGCATTCGGATCGCCGACCATCGACGCCTCGGTACCGGACGCGACATCTACCGCAGTCACCTTCAGTGCCGCTCCGATCCGTAGAAATTCAAAGATGACCTCGCGCTCGGCGCTCATGCCGCTAAAATAGCGCCTCGATCCGTAAACAGGAGTTTAAGGAAATGGCGACCCCGCCGCGTGAAAAACGGCCCAGCTTCAACTGGCAGGACCCGCTTCTGCTGGACGAAGAGCTGAGCGAAGAAGAAAAAATGGTGCGCGACAGTGCCCGCGACTACGCGCAGGAAAAGCTGCTGCCGCGGGTGCGCGAGGCCTTCCGCGAAGAGCGTTTCGACCGCGAGATCATGAACGAGATGGGGAATCTCGGCTTCCTCGGTGCGACCATTCACGGCTATGGCTGCGCCGGCGTGAACTACGTCTGCTACGGCCTCGTCGCGCGCGAAGTCGAGCGCGTCGATAGCGGCTATCGCTCGGTGCTCAGCGTGCAATCCTCGCTGGTCATGGGGCCGATCAATGATTTCGGCACCGAAGAGCAGAAGAAGAAATACCTCCCGAAGCTCGCGACCGGCGAGATGATCGGCTGCTTCGGCTTGACCGAGCCCGACCACGGCTCCGATGCGGGCGGCCTCAAGACCCGCGCCAAGAAGGTCGATGGCGGCTACGTCCTCACCGGCAACAAGATGTGGATCAGCAACTCCCCCTTCGCCGATGTCATGATCGTCTGGGCGAAGCTCGATGACGTGATCCGCGGCTTCATTCTGGAGCGCGGCATGAAGGGCCTCTCGACGCCGAAGATCGAGGGCAAATTCTCGCTGCGCGCCTCCGTCACCGGCGAGATCGTGATGGACGAGGTCTTCGTGCCCGAGGCCAATCTCCTGCCCGGCGTCACCGGCCTGCGCGGTCCGTTCACCTGCCTCGACAATGCGCGTTACGGCATCGCCTGGGGCGCGCTCGGCGCGGCCGAGACTTGCTGGCATGCGGCGCGCGACTACACACTGTCGCGCCAGGCTTTCGGCAAGCCGCTCGCCGGCACACAGCTCATCCAGAAGAAGCTCGCCGATATGATGACCGAGATCACCCTCGGCCTGCATGCCTGCCTGCGCCTCGGCCGGCTCAAGGATCAGGGCAAGGCGACGCCGGAAATGGTCTCGATCCTCAAGCGCAACTCGACCGGCAAATCGCTCGACATCGCTCGCGCCGCACGCGACATGCATGGCGGCAACGGCATCGTCGACGAGTACCCGGTGATCCGGCACATGATGAATCTCGAGACGGTCAACACCTATGAGGGCACGCATGACATCCACGCCCTCATTCTCGGCCGCGCACAGACCGGGATCGCTGCGTTCTAATCGGTAGCGGTGCTGGGGAGCACGCAGATGGAACTTCCCGGCACCGCTTTTCTCTACACGCTGGCGACACTGATGGTGACGTTCGCCGGATTCTCGGCACTGCTGATGATCATTCGCCAAACTGCCGGAGGCGGCCTTACCCGGCTCGATCGCTTTCTCACGCGCACGGTCATTGGCAATCTGCTCGTTCTCATGGCCGGCGCTTTGCTGCCACCCCTTCTCCACCTCTTTGCCGTTCCGGAAGCGCTGATCTGGAAAGCGAGCGCGCTGCTGGTCGGCGTGCCCTACCTGGCCATTCTCCTGACCTTTCCGAAGCGGCGCGTGTCGGCGACGGGCCAGTCTGCATCGCCCCTGGTCTACGCGGTTTTCATCTGGCTTGGCGCCGCCATTTTCGCGGCGATGATCGCCTGCGTCTTCGCTGGGTTTGAGCAAAGCGGCGCGATCTACACCGCCGCGCTGACCTGCAATTTCTTTACCCTGGCCTTTTCCTTTGTCATCGCGCTCGAGGTCATTCTTAAGCAGCCTGTTGATCGGCGGTAGCGATCGCCGCATTCTAGCCTTCTGAAGGGAGGGACCGATGGACACGCTCACACCGCACCGCCGGCACAGTGTCGATGCCCTTTTCGTCGAAAACCAAGAAGCGGGCATTTTCCGCTTCAGCCCCAAGGTCTATTGCGATCCGGAGCTCTTCCGCGACGAGCAGAAGCGGATCTTCGATCGCTGCTGGCTCTATGCTGGGCATGAGAGCGAGTTGGCGAAGCCGGGCGATTTCCTGACGCGGCGCGTCGGCGGCCGCCCCTTGTTGATGGTGCGCGGCGCCGACAACCGCCTCCGGATCTTCCACAATGCCTGCCGGCATCGCGGCGGTGCGGTGTGCCGCGAGCGCAGCGGCAACGCCAAGCACTTCACCTGCTTCTATCACTATTGGACCTATGACAATGACGGCAAGCTGAGCGGCGTGCCCGACGCTGCTTCCTACGGTCCTGGCTTCGCGCCAGGCGAGATGGGCCTTTACGAGGTCCGGCACGAAAGCTATCGCGGCTGGATCTTCGTCTGCTTCAGCCGCGACAGCATGGGGCTGGTCGAGTATCTCGCCGAGGCGCGCGATCTGCTCGACATGATCCTCGATCAGGACGAAGGCGGCAGCGTCATCCTGCCCGGCGCGCATGAATATTCGATGCGCGCGAATTGGAAGATGCTGATGGAGAACACCGTCGACATCTACCATCTCAATTCGACGCATAGCCGCTTCATGCGTGACTACCTGCCGCATGTCCTCGGGCTGAAGACGCCGGATCCGCGCACGGCGAATGACGGCGCGATGAGCCCGCGCGGTCTCGGCAACGGCCATGCCATGATCGAATACCGCAAATTCAGCGGCGTCGCCGACGAAGCAAAGCGCAAGGCATGGCAAGCGAAATTCGGCATCGAACGCGCCAATCGCATGCTCGACTACACGCGCACCCTGGTTCTCTTCCCGAATACGCTCTTCATCGAGCAGCGCCGCGTCATTCGTACCACCTTCCCGACCGCCCCCGATCAGTCAGAGGTGACCGGCTATCCGCTGATGCCGGCGATCGACGATCCGATCGTGCGCAAGCAGCGGCTCGATATCTATCTCTCCTTCCTCGGCCCGGCCGGCTTCGCGACGCCCGACGATAACGAAGTGATGGAGCTGATTCAGAAGAACTGTGCCGGCCTGCCCGATGACGCGATGATCGATTGCTCGCGGGGCATGACCAGTGCCGCGCCGAGACCGCAAGACGAGGCGCAGATGCGCGCTTTCTGGCGACAATGGCGCGAAACGATAGGTGCCGCTTAATGGCGAGTGCCGGCGAACACGCCGCACTGCGTGCCGAGATCGAAGCTTTCTTCTATGAGGAAGCCGAGCTGCTCGACAATTGGCAACTGATGGAATGGGCCGCGCTCTTCACCGAGGATTCGATTTATCAAGCCCCCGCCCTCGACGACCCGACGCGCGACCCGGCGAACAGCATCTTCCTTATCAACGATGATCTGGCGCGCATCAAATCGCGCGCGCGGCAATTGCTCGGCGACACAGCCTGGGCCGAAAACCCGCGCTCGATGACACGGCGACTCATCACCAATGTCCGCGTCGTCTCGATCGACGGCGACACGATCCGCGCGACGGCGAATTTCCTCATCCAGCGCAGCCGCATGGAGCGGATCGTCACTTACGTCGGCCAGTACCGCTACAAGCTCGTCCGCGCCGGCGCGAGCTTCAAGATCGCCGAGCGCATCGTGATCCTCGCCCAGGACACGCTGCGCGCACAGGGCGTGATGAGCATTATCGTCTGACGCTCAGCGGACGTATTTGTCGGTGAAGAGGTCCTTGTAGGAGGACCGCGCCTGCTCCGGCTTCATGAAGCCAGCATCGATATTCATCTTGTCGGAGTTGGCGATCGACACCTCTTGGATAACCGGCGACTTCGCCAGCACCTTCTCGACATCGTCGAAGGCCATGGCGAGCAGCTTGTCGTCGAATTTGGGGAAATGCGCCTTGAGGATGTCGTAAGCGGCCTTGCGGTCCTCATGCACGTATTTCAGCCCCGCGGCCAGGGCGTGCGCCATGCGCTTGCAAGTATCGGGACGATCCGCGCAGAATTGCGGCCGCGTCATCAGCATCGTCAGCGCGATCGGATAGAGCCCGGGCGGCTCATTATCGAAAGCGCTCGCAACGGCCACACCATTCGCCGTGAGGATGCCCATCTCGGTGAAGGGTGCGTTGCCGATATAACCGTCGAGACCCTTGCGCTGGATCACGGTGACCGCATCTTGCGGCTGGGTCGGATTGATCGGCACCGCGTCGGGATCGATACCGCCGGCTTTCTCGAGCACGCGCAGATAGGCATGCGCGAGCGAGCTCACCGTATCGATCGCGAAACTATGGCCCTTGAGGATCTGCATCCGCTCTTTGAGCGGCGCTTTCAGATTGATGCCCGAGGCGTCGACCACGTCCTTGCGCATGACCAGCGTCCAGCCCGGCCGGTCGCTCATGCTCGCGATCGCCAGCATGTTCTGACCGTGCGCCGCGGCGCGTGTCAGCGAGACGCCGTTGGAGATGCCGAAATCGACCGCGCCCGAGATCACGGCATTGGTCGTGCCGACGCCGGGCAAGTGGACGGTCTTGACCGCCAAGCCTTCCTTCTCGAAGAAATGCGCATCCTGCGCCGCGTAGATCGGTAGGAAGGTCACGCCCTCGCCGGGCAGCGACAAGGTCGTGCTATCGGGCGCGGCGCAGGCCGGCCCAACCATCATCGGCAAGCCCAGCAGCGCCAAGCCGAGCCCCGCCAGCGTCAAACCGCGCAGATAATTTTTCATTGTTCTCTCCCCTATCGGGAGAGAGTTTACCAGGTAACGATAAGAGCGACAGCGACGGCGCACATCACCGCCGTGGCGATCCAGCCCATGACCGCGAGCGAGCGCGGCAGGACGAAGCGCCCCATCACCCGTTGCTGTCCGGCCATCAGCATGGTCATGACCATGATCGGCACCGCGACCACGCCGTTCAGCACGGCGGTCCAGAACAGCGCCTTGATCGGATCGACAGGCAGCACGTTGAAGATCATGCCCAAGCCGGTCGCGACGGCGATCGTGCCGTAGAACGCTTTCGCCGCCCTTGGCTTGCGCGCCAGCCCGCCGGGCCATTGCAACGCCTCGGCGAGCGCATAGGCCGCCGAGCCCGCCAGCACCGGCACCGCCAGCAAGCCCGTACCGATGATGCCAACCGCGAAAAGAGCGAAGGCAAAAGGTCCGGCGATCGGCTTCAGCGCCTCCGCCGCTTGCGAAGCAGTCTGGATGTCATTGACGCCATGGGCGTTCAGCGTCGCGGCGACGCTGACGATGATGAACCAGCCGATCGCGTTCGAGACGAACATGCCGATATACGTATCGATGCGGATCCGTCGCAGCTCGGCCGGCGCCTGTCGCGGCGCGCGTTTCAAGGGCTTGGCGTTCGGGTCTTCGCGAACCTCTTCGGCCTCCTGCGAGGATTGCCAAAAAAAGAGATAGGGGCTGATCGTCGTGCCCAGCACCGCGACGATCGCGACGACGTATTTCGTCTCGAATTGCAGCGACGGTACCAGCGTGCGCAGCATCACTTCGCGCCACGGGATATCGATCACCAGCGCGGTCGCCACATAGGCGAGCAAGCTGATGGAGATCCATTTGAGGATGCTGACATAGCTCTTGTAGTTCGTGAATATCTGTAGGCTGGCGCAGAGCGCACCGAAAAATACGGCGTAGAGCAACGCCGGCCCGCCGATGAGCATCGTGACGACGCTGCCCATGGCGCCGAGATCGGCGCCGAGATTGATGATGTTCGCGACCAGCAGCAGCCCGACGATGATTCGCAGCAGCCAGACCGGATAGTGGCGACGGATATTGCCGGCGATTCCCTCACCCGTGGCACGGCCGATACGCGCGCAGGTCTCCTGAATAGCCGTCATCAGCGGGAAGCTGAACAACATGATCCAGCCGAGGCCGAAGCCGAATTGCGCGCCAACCTGCGAATAGGTGGCAATGCCGCTCGGATCGTCGTCCGAGGCGCCGGTGATGAGGCCGGGCCCTAGAATCTGAAGGACGCGCCGGCTCGATGAACGTTCTGCGCGGCTGGACATCGGTTAACCGGGATTTCCTGCTCCGTTGGCCGAGATAGAACGGAACGGCGCCGGCTAAGGTTCACCGGAAAAGCGAAACGCCGGCAGGCTACGGGAGCCTGCCGGCGTTGCTTGGCGAGAACTCGCCTTGCGGCGAGACGAGTAGATTTAAGCGGCGGGTGGGAAAGCCGCGGCGCGCGAGCCGAGCTCGACCGCGTGCGTCCAGAACCGCTCAAGCCGGCGCAGCGTGCGATGCGCAGAGACCATATCCTCGCCCTGCACGACGCCCTGCGCCAGCGATGC
This sequence comes from Allostellaceae bacterium, assembly GCA_035573175.1. Classification (GTDB taxonomy): domain Bacteria; phylum Pseudomonadota; class Alphaproteobacteria; order ATCC43930; family CGMCC-115725; genus CAIKMD01. The sequence continues at coordinate 2,109 of DATMZZ010000373.1, read as the reverse complement.
CATGTGGCGCTCATGCATGCGCTTCAGCTTCTGATGCAAAGCCAGGCCCTTCTCCGACAGGCGGACACGGACCGAGCGGCGATCATGCGAGGAGCGCTCCTGCACGATGTAGCCGTTCTCCAACATCTTCTTCACATTGTAAGAGACGTTGGAGCCGAGATAGCAGCCGCGCAGCGTGAGCTCGCCGACTGTCATCTCGAGATCGCCGATGTTGTAAAGAATCATCGCCTGCACGTTGTTGATGTCGTGCACAGCGTTGGTATCCAGTTCCAGCTTGACCACTTCGAGGAACTGCCGATGAAGGCGCTCCACCAAAGCGATAAGGTCGAGATACGCGGACTGCATAGGTTCCTCGCCAAGTAAAACTTGGCACGAACTTTAAAGTCCGGTCTCTTAAGATAATGTTGATGGAACAAGGAACATTCGTGGCAGAAATCTGCGCGACTTATGGCAAATTTCCTATTCACCATAAAGCACTACGAGTCGCGCAAAGCGCCAGGCGGGCGGCCGCCGTTCCTTAAAGGTCCTGCGCAATCCGTTAACGTACTGGCTCCCGCCCGGCTGCCCTGCCCGACTGCTCGTGAATTCTAACGACGCTAGAGAATTCGTGCGGAAAAGTGTCGAATTTCCGGTGTGACGCGCGGCGAATTCAAGGCGCGGATGCCATCATGAATAATGCCGGGTTAACGCGGCGCGAGGGTAAGCACGCCGCCACTCGCATCGTCGCTGAAACGCACATAGCCGACATCGCGCCAGACCTGCAGCAGATCGCTATAATGTGAAGAAAGCAGATTGCCCGATTGGCCGGGTGCGACCATGAACCGCGCTCCGGCCGGGTCTGCCATATCGACGATCATGCGCATCGATGTGCCGTGGACCGCGGTGAAGGGCTGCGTCTCGCTGCCGGCGAACATGGTGGCGTTATCGATTGTATCGAAGCTGCCATCGTCGGGGATAGCGACGCTGAGCCAACCGCCGATCACCGGAAGCCGCGACCAGATCGGATGCGAGAAGCTCGCGGGATGGACCTTGCCCCAGCGCCAGGTCGACATATCGCCGCCATAACGCCGACCGAGCCCCTGGATCGCCCGATCAAGCGCCGCGCCGAGTTGCTGCGGGCAGCTCTCGACATCGCGTGTCTCACGGTTGTCGCACCAATCCGGATGGTTCGCGAGAATGTTCTGGATCACATCCGGATGCAGCGCCCAGTAATTGTCGAAGAACGGCCCGAGCTTGTCGGCCAGGATCTGGCGGTTGAACTCGCGCAGCCAGGCGATGAAGAGCAGCGGCTCGACCCGATCGCGGCTCATGTGCTGATCCCAGGCGCGCAGCCGCCGGAGCGCGTCCTTCCCGGTGGTGGATTGCGGTGTGCCGGTGAGCATCAGCGGCAGCAACTGCCGCGCGGCAATCGAATCGATATCGGCCTGCATCACAGCGGCCGTGTCGGGCGACTGCATCGGCGTCGCATCGAGCATTTCGGTGATGCGTTGCGCGCGATAAGGCAGCTCCCAACTCTTGGTGATCATATACGGGAAGTCGTCCGGCACGATCTTGTTGTTGGCGGCGACGAAACGTCCGCTCGGGGGATCGAAGCCTTGCGGCAATCCGTCGAACGGCACCGTGCCGGTCCATTCATTCTCGCCCGTCCAGCCTGGCACCGGTGCCATGCCGTCGCCTTGCGCACGGATCGGCACCGTCGCAGGCGCGATGAAGCCGATATGGCCATCGATATCCGCATAAGTGATGTTCTGCTCCGGCGCGACCGCATTCTTGAAGGCGTTGCGGAAATCGTCCCAATTATGCGCGTGGCTCGCATCCCACAGCGCCTGCGGCGTGCGATCCTCGCCTCGCAGCCAGGTCGCCTCGAGCGCCATCACCTGCCCGTCGCCCGCATCGGCAACCACGGGTCCATGCTTGGTCGAGCGCACCGTCAGGGTCACCGGGGGCCCGCCTTTGACGAGGATCTTCTCGTCGCGCGTCGTAAACGGCTGCGATCCGTCGGGCGTCAGATAATGCGTTGGATCGGCGGGATCGAGCTTTTCGAGGAACACGTCCTCGACATCGCCGCCGGTCGTCGTGAAGCCCCAGGCGATATGCGTGTTGTGGCCG
>DATMZZ010000372.1:0-4291 GCA_035573175.1 Allostellaceae bacterium | reverse complement strand
CATGCGCCCGCAAGGCGACGAGAAATGGCGCACGCGCTTCTATGCCAGCGACGGTCCCGATTCGATCGACATGGTGGTGAATGGCGAGGCGGATATCGCGATCTGTAATCCGGGCGGCGTGCTCGGCATGGCGGCCAAGGGCCGCGGTGCTTACAAGAAGCCGCTGCCGCTGCGCTCCATCATGGTGATGCCGCAATTCGACCAGCTCGGCTTCGCGGTTCATCCGAAGACCGGGCTCAAGACGCTCGGCGATCTGAAGCGCACGAAATATCCGCTGCGCGTGTCGCTGCGCGGCCAGCCGGACCACTCCGTGCATTTGATCTGCAATCATGTCCTCAGCGCCTTCGACATAACGCTCGACGACATCAAGTCCTGGGGCGGCAAGGTCGTTTACACCGAAGGCATGCCGAACGGCCCGGACCGGCTCGGCGCGGTCGCGCGCGGCGAGCTCGACGCGGTGTTCGACGAGGCGCTGCCGCGCTTTGCTGCCGAGGCAATCAAGCTCGGCATGAAATTCCTGCCGGTCGACGAGCCGCAGCTCAAAGCGCTCGAAGCCGACGGGCTGATGCGCGCCGCGATCACCGATCAGGAATATCCCGGCCTCGGCCCGGATGTGTGGACCGTCGATTTCAGCGGCTGGCCGGTCTTCTGCCTCGCCAGCGCGGCGGACGACATGATCTACAAATTCTGCGAGGCTATGGATGCACGCCGCGCCCGAATTCCCTGGGAAGATGGCAACGGCCAGCCGCTACCGCTCGAGAAGCTGTGCAAGGACAGTAAGGAAGGACCGCTGTACCTGCCCCTCCACCCGGCGGCCGAGCGCTACTGGCACGAGCGCGGCTACCTCTGAGCCAACTCTCTCGCCTCTGCCCCCACTAGACTAAGCCGGCAGCGCGACTTGCGCTTCGCCGCGGGCTGCCTCGCCGCGCGGATTGAGCACCAGCAATTCGAGCTTCACGCGCTTCTCGCCGCCTTCTTCGAGTTTCTCGAGAACGCGCGCCTGCGACGTGATGACGTCGTCGGGATAAGAGCTGCCCGTCATGCGGAAGGGACCAAGCTTACGAAGCTTGCCCTCGAGACCGATCCAGCGGCGCAGCATCACCTCGAACAGCATCTCGTAGCTGCGCGTGTTGAAGATGATGTCACCGAAGCCTGCGGCCTTCGCGCGATCGCGGTCGTGATGAATCGGCGACCACATGCGATCGACCGCGACGCTCATCACGATGCGCTGATAGCTGAGCCACATCGAATAGGGCGAGACCGCATCCCCGACCGCGACATCGCCGAAGTGGAGTTGATGCCGCCAATCTACTAGCTCCATCGTTGGGGCAGCGCCCGCGCTGGTCGCGACCGGCGCTGGTTTCTCGCGCTTCTCGCGCGGCGCGTCATTCTTCCTGTCCGGATAGCGAAAGCCGGTGTTGCGGTTCTTGGCGATCAGTTCGCCGGTCTGCTTGTAGATCGAGGTCTCGACCGTGAGAAACACGCCTTCGCCAAGCCGCTCCGTCTTGCGCGGCTTGATCTCGATCAGCTTCCAATTGCCTGAGAGCCGGTCGCCGGGATAAAGCGGCTCGAAATATTCCCATTCCGTCGCGGTGTTGACGCCGCGCGGATAGACATTCGGCAGATCGGTGCGGATGCCGCCGGCTTTTGGACGCAGGCTCGGCCCGTAGAAAACCGGCTCGCCCGGCTCCCAATAAGCCGGCATCCCCCAAAGCGGCGTCATCACTACGGGAGCGACGAGACCGCGATAGCCATAGGCGCGCGCGACCTCGTCGTCGTAATGCAACGGGCAATCGAAGCAATAAACTTCAAGCTTGCGGCGGATGTCGCTGCGCGTCACCTCGTCGACGCCGGCAAAACCGTGCTCGCGCCCGACCCAGGCCTGAAGCTCGTCGAGCGTGACGGTCTTTAAGTCCTCAACCATCGCCGCGGTCTGCTCTGGTCAATGCGCGGTGGGCGGGCCGCCGGCGCCGGGGCGATTGCCACGCGACGAGACTGCGCCGGGCAGCAGCAGGCGGAAATGCTCGACCTTCGAGACCGGCGCGAGATCGCCCGCGATCTGGTGCCAATTTTCCGCACCGTCATCACTGCAATAGACCTTGCCGTCGGTCGTGCCGGCGAAGAGCTCGAACTTGTCGCCCGCATCGTAAAGGCACATCGCCTCGAGATTGGCAGTCAGCGGATCGGGCATGCCCTTCGTCGCCAGCGACCAGGTTTCGCCAACATCGTGGCTCACCATCACTGCGGCATCCGCCGTATGCAGCTTGATCCAGGTACCGGGATTGGCATGCGAGCCGCAGATGAACATCGTCCGATCGTCGCGCGGCGAGAAGATCAGCTTGTCGGGATAGCCAACGCGGAAGGTGTTGCGATAGGTGAGATGGCCCCAGGTCTCGCCGCGATCCTTGCTCTGATAGAGACCCATGCCGGTCGTCATATAGAGCTCATCCGGATGGTTCGGACGCAACACGATCGAATGTACATCGCGGTAGGATTCATCGTCCGGCTTCGAATAGGAATCGAGCTCGCGCCAGGTCTGGCCGCCATCGCGCGTCGTGAAGAGTCCCGCCTGCTCGACTCCAACATAGAAGACGCGCGGATCGCGCGGATCGACCGCCATCGTCTTCGCATGGGGAACATGCGGCGGCATCGGGAAGACCCATTTGTCCTGGCCCGGCATGTCACGCCAGCCCGGCAGCTCGTCCCAACTTTTGCCTTCGTCGCGGCTGCGGAACACGTTCGGCGGCTCGGTGCCGGCATAGATGATCGGCTTGCCGTCCTCGACCGCATAAACCAGCGAGTAGACGTGATTGATGCTGATCCCGTTATTGCGTGGCTCCCAGCTCTTGCCGAGATCGGGGCTATAGAACACCGTGCCGCGATGGACGCCGGCAAAGATGCCGCCCTTGGTCGGCTCCATCACCATCGAACTGATATGCTGACCTTCGAGCAGCGTGTCGGCGTGACGCCAATCCTGGCCGGGCGCGCGTTCCAGAACTGCGACGCCTTTCGCCGTGCCGACGAGCAGCCGCGTCGCCGCCCCCGAGCCGCGATAAACATTCATGCCATTGGGCGCAAGACAAGCGATCGTCATGGGCATCTCTCCTCGAAATGCAATTCTATTCCTATCACCAGCAGCGGCAAAGCAATCGCGCGTTTCTTATTTGCGATTACACGATGAGAAAACAACATTTTCTCAATGCGTAAAATGATCACTCCCGCAGCTCACGCTCTCGGCAGAAATTCCTCGGTATAGAGCTTGGAAATATCGGCCGATGGATCAAGCACTTTCAGATCGATGAAGGAGGCGCGCAGCTTATCGAGCGCCTGTTTCTCGAATTTCCCGTTCGTCGAGAAATGCGCGATGGTGCGGTCGTAGCAACGCTCCGTCACCGCCGGCGACCAGTTCAGCACCTCGGAAGCAAGCTTCACAGACTCGGCTTTATGGCTTTTCATGAACGCCACCGATTCATACCAGCCGGCGAGGAAGCGGCGCAGCGCCTCGGGGTTCTGCTTGACGAGATTGGTGCTGGCGAAAGTAACAAAGAGCTCGATCTCTTTCACATAATCGGAGATGTCGACTAGCAGCCGCCCTTCATGCTGCTCTTCGAGCTGGAAACCGACTTGCAAGCCGCCGATGGCGCCATCCACCTGGCCGGTACGGATCGCCGCCAATTGCGTCGGCGGCGCACCGCCAACCGCGATCGGCTGCGCGCGATCGTCGCCGGTCCAGCCTTTGACCCGGTTGAGCTCGTCGACGAGCCAATAGGTGAGCGAGCCTTTACTCGTGACCGCGATCTTCTTACCTTTGAGATCGTCGCTCGATCGCGCTTTCGATTGCGCACCGACCGCGATGCCCATGAAGACCGGCGAGGTCGCGATCGACGCCACAGCGATCTCCGGCGCGCCCTTGGCGGTGAAGGCCATGTCGGGACCGCCGCTCAGCGTGATGTCGATCGCGCCGGCTGTAATTGCCTGGGCGAGTTGCGAGCCGCTGACAAAGGCGGTCTCCTCGATTTCGAGGCCGTGCTTGGCGAAGATGCCGTGTTTCATCCCGATATCGAGCGGGATGTAGCCGAAGACCTGCGCCACCGCCTTGCCGACACGCAGCTTCTCGGCTGCCATAGCGGCCGTCGGCATCTGAAGCGCGGCCAGCGAGCCGCCCAGGATCGCCAATGCCGTCCGCCGCGAAATCACCCCTGACATTCCTCCCCCTTTCAAGGCGCGTTTACGCGCCGCCGCTTTCCTGCGCCCGCTTATATTCGGGCGACACTTCGGTTTGCGTCATCTC
>DATMZZ010000371.1:0-4272 GCA_035573175.1 Allostellaceae bacterium | reverse complement strand
GAAATCCTCGGCGCGGATGTTCACGCCGGGCAGCATGACGAGCAGGATCGGCGCGGCTTGGTCCGGTCGTCGCGGATGGCCGACGAGACGGATGGCGTGCGGCTCAGTGGGAACCACTGCGGCGCTCTCCGGAAGGCGTGTGATGTGCCGTGAGGATCGCGGCCGAGACGAGACTCAGCACCGTGCCGAGCGCGACGGTCATGCCGATATCATGCAGCACCGGCAGCCGCGCGAAAGACAGCGTGCCGAAGCCGATGATCGTGCAGGCATTGGCGAGGACCAGCGAGGCCAGCATGCGCGGCGCGTTCTCGTCTCGCCAATCCTGACGCTCGACGAAGATACAATAATTCGATCCGACCGCGACGGTCAGCAGCAAGCCGACCAAATTGAAGATCGAAAGCGTATGGCCGCCGGCGGTGAGGATCGCAGCCGTGATCAGGACAGCGGCCGCGAGTGGCGCAACGACGACAGCGATACGTCGCGGGGAACGCAGGGCGCCGGCGAGGAGTGCGACGATGACGAGGCTGCCGATCAGCGCGAGCAGTACGGCCTCGCGGCGATAGGTTTCGAGCAAGCTGTTGGATTCGACTTTGAGATCGACCGCGATCGTTCCTGTCGGGCCGGATTCGGCGACGCGCGAAGCGATCGGCGCGAAATCGGTGACGCCGCGCAGCGACAACAGCGCCGTCCAAGTGCCGCCGCGCTCGATCAGCAGCGCATCGAGCCTCGAGCCCAGCGGCGTTTTCTCAATGGTATTGCGATCGAGCGGCGGTTGTGTTTTCGCCTTGGCGACATCGGCGATGAAGGGATCGAAGGTGTCCGGCAGAAAGGGCGTATCCTGCAGCGCCTGGGCCATGCGCGCGCGCAGCTCGTCGGGTGGCGGCAGCGCGTTCAACCGTGTCTGCTGCGTGGCCGTGCTGGGCAGGTACTGGCTCGGCGCGTCATAACCCGAGAGCAGGCCCTGGCCGCGAAACGTATCGAGCAGTGCTGCCAGCTTCTCGCTATTGGCGAGCGCCTGCTGCTCATCCGGCGCGGAGGTCATCAGCAAATACCGGACATCGGGTGCGGCGAGATCGGCGCGCAGCGTCTGGTCGAGCTTTTGATCGGAGGCCGGAATCGGGCTGAGGCTGGTCAGATCGTCTTGCCAAAAGCTGCCACGATGAAAGACGAGCACCAGGATCGCGCCGAGAAGGACGAGGGTGAGCAGCCAGCGCAGCTTGGAGGCAAAGGTCACGGCCGCGAGCAGCAGCGGTGCGAGCACGGCGGATTGCGCGGTGCCGAAACCGGTCGCGAGCAGATGGGGCAACACCCAGCGCGTCACCGCGACGGCCACGACAAGGCCCGTGATAGAGAAGAGGCCGAGTTGCGCGAAGCCGGTGAAGCTCGAGAACAGCATCGCGCTGAAACCGCAGATCGAGACCAGCACGCCGAGCTGCAACATCGGCCAGATGCGCGGCAGCGTCGCATGCGCCGAGCTGCCCGGCGCGGTCTGGGTGAAGAGATAGATCGCATAATCGACGGCTTCGCCGATCAAGGTCACGCCGAAACCGAGGGTGATGCCGTGGACAAAGCCGAAGCCCAGGCTGACCGCCGCGATGCCGGCGAGGGCGCCGCTCGCTACCGGAACGAAAGCGAGAACGAGAATGCGCGGCGAGCGATAGGTAAGGAGAAGGATGGCGGCAACGAGCACCGTCGCGATGAGCGACAGGCGCGAGATGTCTTCCTTCATCTCGTTCTTCGTGTGCACCGCGAAGATGCCCGGCCCCGTCAGCAGGAGCCGCGCCCCGGCGGCGTCGGGAACGGCGTTTTGCGCGGCCGCGAAGGTTGCCTCGATCTTCGCCAGCACCGTCTCTTCCTTCGCGATATCGAAGCCGGGGGTCCGCGTCTGCACCAACAGCAAGGCGCGCTTGCCGTCGGGCGAGAACCAGACGCCGTCGCGGCTGGCGGGTTGCTTCTGCGTGTTGAGCCCGTTGAGCAGCGTGAGGATCTCGCCGGTCGGATCGCCTGGCAGGGTCTCTTTGACGAGGCCGCCCATATTCGAGCTGAGCAGAGTCAGATCGTTTTCGAGCGCCTTATGCAAAGCGTCGGCCGTAAAGCGCTGCGGCGTGACTGTGGGGCTCAGCGCATAGCGATAGCGCCAGAACAGATCGCGCATCGCGGCGAAATCATTCGCCGCCGCGTCGCCGTTGTTGATTGCGCCGAAATCGGCGGTGTCGGCGCGCAGCCGGCGGCCGAATTCCTTGCTCAGCTCGGCGAGCGCGGGCTCGGATGCGTTCTCGATGGCGATCAACAGCAGCCGCGACGCGGCGCCGCTCTGCATCTGATCGACCAGGATCTGCTGCGCCGGCGAGGGCGAGCGCGGCAGGAACGCCGACATATCGGCGGAGAAGCGCGTCTGCGTGATGATAATGATCGCGGCAATGACGCCGGCGAGCCAGAGAAGGATCGGGAGGCGGCGCGCTGCGCTCACCGGCGATCCTCGGTGATCCGCATATCGGTGCGGTCGCCGTCATGCTCGACCGTCTGGATGCGATCGATCACAGCGCCGCTGCCGGAAATCGCGATCGATCGCACTACCGCTTGCATCGCCGGATCGCGCGGCTGCAATTGCAACTGCCAGCCGTTGGCATCGCCTTGCAGATCCGTCTGATAGATGCGCTGCAGCGACGCGGTATTGCCGGTGAGGGTTGCGCGAATTCCTTCGATGAAGGCGCCGATCTGCGGATAAGCGGAGAGGCTCAAGGTTTGCGTTTGGCCCTGGCGTTGAATGGTCAGCGTGTCGCCATCGATCACCATGTCCTCGGCGGCCGGCTCCAGCGTCTTCTTTTCCAGCCGATTAGGGGCGGTGAAGATCAGCACGCCTTTGGCGATCAGCGGCCCTTTGAGAAAATGCACGTAACGCCGCTCGACGAATTGCGCGCTCGCGCTTTTGATGGTCGCAAAACGCGCCATGAGATGGGCGAGATCGAAAGGCGCGGCGCCTTGCGCGGCCGCCGCGGGAATGCGCAACGTAAACGCGACAGCAAGGATCAGCGGCAGAATGGCCACACGGCGCAGGCTCATTGCCAGAACTCGTAGAAATTGAACCAATTATACGGCGCAAGGCGGCAAAAATGCTCGAGCCGCGCGACATAGTGACGAAGCGCGGCCTCGACGGCGGCGCTGCGATCGGCGCGTTCCGTCGCGCGAAAATCGGCCAAAGGCTCGAAATAGACGTCGTAGCGATTGCCGCCGCGATAGAGGCCGATCATCAGGATGATGCGTCGCTTCAGCAGGCTCGCGACGCGGAAAGGGCCGAGCGGAAAGCGCGCTGGCTTGCCGAGGAAGTCCACGCTCAGATGCTCTTCCTCGCCGACCGAGAGGCCGCGATCGGCGAGAACGCCGATCGCATGTCCCTGGTCGAGCCGCTGCTCGACCGCGAGCATCGAGCCGGGCTGGCCGAGGGCGATGACCTCGAGGGTGAGCTCGGGATTGATGGCAGCGAGCGCGGAATTGATCTTGCGCGCATTCTCCTCATACATCAGCAGGCTGAGCTTCAGCCCCCGTTGGCGATGGCCAAGCGCGCGCGGAATCTCGAAGCTGCCGATATGCGCGCCGAAGAGAAAGCAGCCATTGCCGTCGAGCATCGATCGCGCGATGTCCTCGCCTTCGAGCGACACGTCGAACAATTCGAGCTGGTCGTTGAGCAGGTAGACGCGATCGAGGATGCAAGCGCCGAAGGTCTGGTAATGGCGCAACCGCTCGGTGAAGCGCGGCTTGTGCCCGAGTGCGCGCGCGAGATAGTCCTCTGACGCACGGCGCGATTCGTTGGAGAAGACCAGGAAATAAAGCGATATCGGATAGAGCAGCAGACGCGTCAGGCGGCGCCCGAGATGCAGCGCGATCCAGACGATCGAGCGGATGGCGATGCGGGCGCCGCGTTCGCTGCGCTGCGACCAGGCCTCGGTTTCGCTCATGCCGGCGTGTCGCCCAGGCGCAGAACGCCGCTCACCGCGATCTCGCCGGCGGCGAGGGCGCAGGAAAAATGCGTATCGGCGCCTTTATTCTCCCACTGTACGCGCAGCCGGTCGCCGGGACGTACGGGCCGAAGGAATTTGGCGCTCTGGATCGCAACGCTCGGTGCGCCGGCGCCACGCGACACGGTCAGTACGATCGCATCGAGCAGCAGGGCGCCGGGCAGGATGGGGTTCCCCGGAAAATGACCGGCGGCGGTCGGATGATCGGCGGGAAAAACGAGGTCGGCGCTCTCGGTCAAAGCGATGCCTCACGAGA
>DATMZZ010000370.1:0-2796 GCA_035573175.1 Allostellaceae bacterium | reverse complement strand
CGAGATGCAGGCGAAGACGCCGCGGCCATGCAGCTCGAGCAGATTGCGCTCGCCGGTCGGGCCGCGAGTTCGGCCGGCGCCGCGAATTCGGCGCGCAGCCGCGCCGCGTCATAGCGGCAATGATCGATCGCCTCGCGCACTTCGGATACGGCATCGGGAATGATGCGCCCGCCCTCGCGCACGACGAGGGCGATGAAATCGGCCATGCGCTCTTGCAGCAGATCGCCGGCGCGATCGAGCAGCCGCGCGCGCTCTTCAGCCGGTGTGTTGTCCCAACCGGGTGCGGCTTTCGCCGCCACCGCCAGCGCACGCTCGATCTGTGCCTCGCTCGCTTCGCCAATATGACCGACAACGACGCGACGGTCGGCCGGCGAAGTGACGGGCCGCGACGTGCCGACCTCTTCCGCGCCATCGATGATCGGCAAGGCCAGCGCAGGCTTCGCCGATGCCGCCGCCAGCGCGTTCGAGAGCGCCACGAGATGCGGCGGATCGCTGAGATCGATGCCGCGCGAATTGCGCCGGTCGGGATAGAGATCGCGCGGCAGCTTGATACGTGGATGCCGTTTCGATTTGAGAGCCTTGAGGCGCGCCACCGGATCGGCGATCAGCGCCTCGACCGGCGCGCGCTCATCGACGAGGCGATTGACGAACGACGTGTTCGCGCCGTTCTCCAGCAGCCGCCGCACGAGATAGGCGAGCAGATCCTCATGTCCACCGACCGGCGCGTAGACGCGGCATAGAAATTGCGCCGGGCCCGTGCCGACAATCTGGTCATACAGCGCCTCGCCCATGCCGTGCAGGCGCTGGAATTCGAAATCGCGGTCTGTCCCCACGAGATCGAGAATGGCGGCGACCGTATGCGCGTTATGCGTCGCGAATTGCGGAAAGAACGCATCGCGCGCCACCCAGATACGCTTAGCGCAAGCGAGATAGGAGACATCGGTCGCGAGCTTCCGCGTATAAACCGGAAATTCATCGAGGCCGCGCTCCTGCGTGCGCTTGATTTCGCTGTCCCAATAAGCGCCTTTGACGAGGCGCAGCATCAAGCGGCGATGATGGCGCCGCGCGAGCGCCGCGAGCCAATCGATCAGCGGCAGCGCACGTTTCTGATAGGCCTGCAGCGCGAGGCCGAGCCCGTTCCAACCGGCGAGTTCCGGCGCCGCCGCGAGGCCCTCGATCAGGTCGAGCGAGAGGTCGAGGCGATCGGCTTCCTCGGCATCGATGGTGAAGCCCATGCCGGCCCGCTTTGCCTGGCTTGCGAGGCTGATGAGGATCGGGGGCAATTCGCGCAGCACGCGATCGCGCTGCGCTTCCTCATAGCGCGGATGCAGCGCCGAGAGTTTCACTGAGATGCCGGACGCGTGATGGAGATCGCGGCCATGCACGCGCGCGCCGATGGCGGCAATCGCCGCGCGATAGCGCTCGGCGTAGCGCGCGGCGTCATCGGCGGTACGCGCCGCCTCGCCCAGCATGTCGAAGGAATAGCGATAGCCGCGCGCTTCCTCGGGCGCCGCGCGGTCGAGCGCCTCCTCGATGGTGCGGCCCATGACAAATTGATGGCCGAGGATGCGCATCGCCGCCGTCACCGCCTGGCGCAGCACCGGCTCGCCGGTCCGCGCGACGAGGCGGCGCAACACCGCGCCGAGTTCCTGCTCCGCCGGATCGTCATGCAGCAAGCGGCCGGTCAGCATCAGCGCCCAGGTCGAGGCGTTGACGAAAAGCGAGGAGGAATGGCCGAGATGCCGCGCCCAATCGGCGTCGGCGAGCTTGTCGCGGATCAGGCGATCGACCGTATCGGCATCGGGAATGCGCAGAAGCGCCTCGGCGAGGCACATCAGCGCGATGCCTTCGCGGCTCGACAGCGCGAATTCGTTCAGGAAGGCGTCGATACCGCCTTTGCCATGACGCTGGCGGCGCGCTTCGAACACGAGGCGGCGTGCCGTCGCAGCGATTCGCGCCGTCGTCGCCTCATCGTGATCGGCGCCGGCGAGAATGCGGGCGACCGCGGTGCTCTCATCGATGCGATAGAAGTCGCGCACCGCTTGGCGCAGCGTGTCGGGCACCGGCAGCGGTGAGGCAAAGACCCAGGGCATCGGTAAGCCACGATAGCACCTTCCGGCGAGACCGGCTGGGTAAACCCGTGGCGTTTACGCGGCGGATTGAGCAACCACGCGGTTGATCTCGGCGATGGGGAAATAGATATCGAAACGCGTCCCTTTTCCGGGTTCGCTGTTGAAGTCGATATGACCGTTATGGGCGAGGACGATTCCGTGAACCACGGAAAGGCCCAGCCCGGTGCCTTCGCCGACTTCTTTCGTTGTGAAGAAAGGCTGAAAGACCCTCGATTGGGTGGCGATATCCATGCCCGTGCCCGTGTCGGCAACCGAGAGCCGCACTTCGCTTGGACAGACCGAGCCGATGACAACATCGAGCGTAATCGTGATCTTGCCGTGGCGGTTGCCGATCGCCGCGGCCGCGTTCGAGACGAGGTTGGTCAAGACCTGATGGATCTGCGATGCATCGGCACAGATCGGAGGCACCTCGATGAGGCTGGCATCGATGTCGATCATCGGCGAAATCGTCGCCTGCAACAGCTTGAGGGCTTCGGCGACGACTTCGTTCAGGTGAATGTTCTGGTGGGCGGTGATGTCGTTGCGGCTAAAGGCAAGCACTCGTTTGACCATATCGCGCGCCTGTTGCGAGGCGCGAAAGATCGTCTCGAGATTCTGTTGGGCATTGGAGCCGGGCGAGACCTGGCGAGACGCGATCTTGCTGAGTGCCATGATCGGCACGAGC
>DATMZZ010000369.1:0-3531 GCA_035573175.1 Allostellaceae bacterium | reverse complement strand
CACCGCCTCGGTATTCGGGAGCACGCCGCCGACGCAATGAACCGCGGGCGGCCTGGGCTTACGTCAGATGGCCAGCGTCGCGGTAGTAGCGCTCGGCGCCGGGATGCAGCGCGATCGGCGTCCGGCATGCCGCCTTGGGATCGATCGGATAGGACACCGGACTGCGCTCCGGCGGGATGTGGCGATATTGCATCTCCAGCGTTTCATAGCGCTCGATCAGCGCCCAGGCGAGCGCATAGGCCACGTCGTTCGGCAGATCGGTCGTCGTGATCAGCGCGAAATGCGAAAAATCGAGAAATTCCATCTCGCGATCCATGCCGCGCAGATAGTCCTTCCGCAAACTCGCGCTCGGCAAGGCGTATTCTGCCTGGAGCTTGTCGCGCGCCTGCGCCTCGATCGGCAGGAAGACGAGATCGCGCTTGTTGGCGAGCTCTTGCCAATAGGTCGTCATCACCACCTCTTGGACGATCGCATCGGCGGTGCCTTCGAGCATCGCGACCGTGCACCCGCGTGGCTCGTCATGCTCGATGAAGCTGCAGCCTTGCTTCTCCAGCGCCGCGCGCGGCAGGCCATGCGCCTCGAGCAGCATGTGGCCGGCGATACCGATGAAGGAGATGTTGTCGTTGGGGCCAAGGGTGATGCGCAGCTTCGGCTTCTTCTCGCGCCATTCGGCCCAGGAATTGATGCCGAGATCCTTGCGCAGCGCGACGATCATGCGGTCATGCTGCGGCACATAGCCGAGCATGCGCAGATTGGGGAAGGTCTCGCCGGCGCAAGCGCCCTTCCCTTCCATCGCCATGCGCATGAACGGCACCGGCACGGCGAGCGCGACATCGATCTCGCCGCGACCGACCGCCTGGATGTTGTCCATACCGCCACGCCCGTTCCAAATCGCGTAGCGCGTATAGGGCCCGGCGAGGTTGGTGAACTCATAGCCGAGAAAGCCGAGCGCGCGGTGAAGGTTGGCGCGGCCCCAATCGCCCTGGAATTGCAGCCGCAGCGAGCGACGAATGCGCGGCGGCGGCACGATCGAACGCTTCTTCGCCTGACGATTGGCGGGATCCTCGGCCTCGATCTTCTGCGTCTCGCTCATTTTTCCTCCGCTCGTTTATCTAGCTTCGCTTTTCCAGCGCCTTTTTGAGGCGCTTCAACACATCGGTCGTCGCGCGCAACTCGGCCGCGCCGATATGCGCGCCGGTGACATTCGCCCAGCGCGCCTGGCGCCGGCCGAGTTGCTGGCGCAGCGCCACGCCTTCTTTGGTCAGCGCAACGAGTTTGGCGCGGCGATGATTGGGGTTCTCGACGAACTCGGCAATACCGCTTTCGACCAGCCAGTCCGCGATGCGCTGCACATTCTGCCGTGTCAGCCCCATCTGGCGTGCGGCCGCGGCGACGGTCTTGGGTTCGGAGCCGATCGCACCCAGCACCTGCCAGCGCGCCGCCGTCATGCCGAGATCGCGCGTCATGTCATCGCCGACCGCGACCATCGTGCCGTTCAAGCGAAAGAGCTCGATCACCAGCTGGGTGAAAGCGGCGCCGGCTTCGGTATGCGCACCGGCACCGGCGGAGCGGCGCGGCAGATTGGTGCTATCGCGAGACATCTCAACCGTCATCCGGCCATATTGACAACATCTTGTCAATATGGCGATGATACTGGGATCGCGCATCCATCGCGGAGGGAGGCGGGCATGCGGCGCAAGAATCGTTTCGAGACTTATAAGGAAGCCGCCGAGCGCGGTAATTACGACGAGTTTCCGATGCTGGAGATCGGCATCGACCCGCAGCTTCATTTGAGCCGCAACAGCATCGCGCAGCCTTTCTTCCTCATCTGCGAGCAGGACACGATCGTCGCGCAGATGTCGGGCACGGCGCGCATTGAATTCCGCAACTCGCCGGCGAATTATTTCAACATGGCGCTGGGCGATTTCGTTTACGTGCCGGGCGGCACGCCGCATCGCCTGATCCCGCAAACGGAGTCGGTGCATCTGCGATACAAAGCGGCGCAGCCGGGTCTCGAAGCCGTCGCCTGGTACAGGAGCGATGAAGAAGTCGCGCGCGTCACTTGGGATTGCGCCAAGGAATTGCCGCAAGAGGCTTATCTGCGGGCCTGCCGCGCCTTCAATGCCGATGCGAGCTTGCGCAAAGGCCTGCCCGCAATCGATCTCGCGCCTTTTCAATGGGACAAGACCGGTGCCGAGGTGAAGGAAGCCGAAGCCTTCGAGACGGAGCACGCGCATAAGAAACCGGCCGGCCAAGACCCGAACGCGCTAGCACGCTCAGCCCCCAACACGATCGCACCGCCGAGCGACGAGCGCATTCCGCTCAAGGTCAATTGCTACGACTACGCGCGCACCGCGACCGCGGCGCTGAGCCCGATGTTCCCTTATTTCGCGCCGGGTTGCATCGTTCCCTGCATCGCGCTGCAGGATCCGGGCGCGCGCGGCGAGATGGGTTATTTCGTGCACTACAATACCGTGCAGGAGGTCAATCTCTGCGTCGGCTCGAGCAACACGTTCCGTGTTCCTGGCGGCGTGTCGGTCGGCCCGACCACCCATCCCGTCGGCCAGAAGCCCGATCAGGCCGAGCATTCGAGCATGTTCTATATGGGCGTGATCACGCAGCGTCAGTCGGTGGGCGTGCCGCAGAACGAAGCGATGATCTTCCATTGCGATAAATGCGGCTCCGAATTATTGCGCCGCGACTTCAACTCCGACGAATTCCCCGACCCGCTCGACGGTCCGACCGATCCGCAAATCATCGGCCTGCCGACGATCTCGCAATCATCGGCCGCCGCGGAGGCTTATAACGCCAGCGACGCCGCGCGCACCTGCAAGAGCTGCGGCCATGTCAGCAAGCCCTTCCCCACCGGCTACTGGGGCTGGGACCACTATCGCCGCCGCACCGCGATCGCCGTTGCCTCGCGCAAGATCATGGGGGACGTCGCGGCGCAAGGCGCGCAGGCCAACGGCGGCCCGGCGGCAAGCGTCGCCGAGGCGGTCGCGACCAAAGCGGCCGATACGGGCGCGCTGCGCTTCCACCCGGTCGCAAAGGCTTCGGAACTCGGCGACGGCGAGATGAAACCCGTCACCATCGGCGCCAAGACGATCGCGCTCTACAATCTCGGCGGCAAATTTCACGCGACCGAAGCCTATTGCACGCATGGCCACGCGCTGCTGACGGAAGGCTATATCGACGGCCCGATCGTCGAATGCCCGATGCATGGCGGCACGTTCGAGATCGCCAGCGGCAAGCCGACCGGCGCGCCCTGCACGACGCCGCTCGCCACCTATCCGGTGCGCGTCGAGGGCGAGACGATTTCGATCGGCTTGAGCGCCGCCGCTTAAGCCGCCAGCCTCCTAAGCCGCGAGCCCGGCGCGCGCATAGTCGAAACGCGCCGGCGCGATTTCGCCGCGGAAGATCGCGGCGATGCGCGCTTCGGATAGCGGCCGGCTGAATTGCGCGTTGCGCATATGGATGCGCTGCTTCATCTGCGCGACGACGAGCTCGCCGAGGAGCCGCCAATCATCGGCG
>DATMZZ010000368.1:0-12813 GCA_035573175.1 Allostellaceae bacterium | reverse complement strand
TCAGTCAATCGCGGGCGCGCCTGATAGGGCGCTCGCAGCGTTTCGGCTGTCATCATGGTTACGACAACATGCTTGTCGCGCGCCGATCTCCGGCAAGGCCACTACTGAAGACGTAGTTCAAATCGCCATTGTACAAATTCTCTGCCGTGACTCCGACATACATCGTCCGGCCGTCAAAGGATCGATATTTTGCGAGCAGGTTAGCTAGGCGCGTCAGATAAGGGCCGATAAGATACTGGCCTGGTCGTTCATCAAGCTTGTCGACGTAGGATTTCATCTGGAACTTCATCAGCGCGTCTTTTGCAACGACCGTTTTGAGGAGTTCGGACTGATATTTCTGCTTGGTCCAGGCTGTGAAATCGACGGTGGGACCTTCGGCTTGAATGATCGTGCGTTGAATGGCCTTTTGGTCTGGAATGCGTTCGGGAACGCCAAATCGCCACGGATCTGGTAGCCGCATGATCTTCACCGGGATGTCGGTGATCTTCTGATAGATTTGTGCCGCCTCTTGGAGCAGAAGGACATTACAAGGCGGCAGCGGAATGAGGATGAGTTGTAAGCCGCGCTCATTCTGATCGAGAACAGGCAAGTCCCCGATGGCGGGCAAAGTCGTGCCGAGGATTTTTGCCGCCCTTTCGAGCAGGGCTTGGTCCTCCGCGTTCTTCATCACGATTCGGGCGTGGTCTTGCGCGGCGGCGCGATCGTCCGTGTTTTCCGCGATTTCGATGTGCGCTTGGTAATCGAACGGCGAGGAGGTCAGGACATTCGTCAAAACGGCGAGTGCGTCGCTTTTACGGCCCGCCCGCAGGAGTGTGTCTGCGTAAGCATGAGCCTGCGCGCCCCAGTGACCCATTTCGATATTGTCGTCTTTCGCTTCCTCATAGCGTTGTCGATCGACTGCCTGGGTAAGTTGCTTGAACAACTGGTCGAGATCGAGATGGCGCTCGAGTCTCGTACTGTACGACCAGAAAAGGACCGAACTGCGTAAGCGGAAGACGAAGGCGGCGTTGCTACCGAGCCCGACCTGCCAGTCGACCCGAAACTCGGTTGGCGTAACAACACGAAATTTTCCCTTATTCGGCGTTGCTTGATTGTCGAGATAGCCCACAGCGTTGTTATAGACAGTCGTGCAGAGCGCATCGTCGCAGCGGATCTTTTCGATGGTGAGGGTGATGACCTGGTCGTCGGAGGCAAACACGTATTGTTGCTGCTTGTCTTTCTCGTCGTGCGAGGCGAGGTGCAGCGGCACCTTCGGAAGCGCGAGAAGCAGGGCGTAATAGTCCGGAAGGAACGAAGCGGGCACCGGACTCGGAGCGTTCGTCCCTGATCGTTCTGCGGGAGGAGACGTCTGCTGACGCGTTATTCCTCGTGTGGCTGGGGCGATCACGAGCGCCGCGACGGCTGCAATCGAGAAGAAAAGGTTTTTGCTCATCAAGACGTAGCGCTAGCTAAAGGTCGTTCTCCTGTGTTCTATTATACATTGTCGCCTTCGGGCGCGCACGGGGGACAAATGAGTTGGTCGATCAAGCAATTAAATCTCAAATGGTACGAGTACGCATGGGCCATGTTGCCGGTCGGCGCGATGGTCATTGGCGGCGCGATCGGAGGAATATGTGGCGGTCTGGGCGTCGCAGCCAATCTAGCAATTATTCGAAAGGCCTTGCCGGCGTGGCTGAAGTTTTCGGCAACTGGAGCTGTGACCCTTGTTTCGGTTGGCGCGTATTTTGTGTTCGCGAGGCTCTTCCTCGTCGTACTTGGCGGCGGCTCGATCACCGCGCTGCGCGTTGATCATGATCTGGCAAGCAACCAAATGTTTGTGGCTATTAAGAAGGCGGATCCCAACACCTATGGGAAGCTCCGCCAAGCGATGATCGATGCGGTGGACTCCGGCAAATCACCGGAACAAGTCGCGGCAATCGGCCGCCCATACGTTAATGCCCTCACATTGCATTATCTGCCGATCGCATCGGATCAAGCGATCGTCGGCTTCACACAAGTGCTAACTTTGGAGATCGATCAGATCAACGCGAAGAATGTCGACGCGTGCTTCGAGTTTCTCAACCCTCGCCCGGATACGCCACTCGATGTCAGGGGGTTCCTAACGCCCGAGGTCGCCAATCAGGATATCGCGGTGACCGCAAACGTCATCGAGACCGGTTCCTCGAGTCCGGGTAAGGTTCCGTCGCGAGAAGAGGTCGCGCCGGCCATCAAGGTCGTTAGTCAGGCACTCGTCGCGAAATACGGCACTGAAAATGTTGCGGCTCTATCGCGGCCAGGAGCGCTCGACCATGCGATGAATTGCGCGATCATCAGCGATCTCTACAAAGATGTTCTGCAGTTGCCGTTGCCCGTGGCGGTGCCGGCGCTGCGGTTCTTCTATTCACGCAATTCGGCTGCCTGAATACCGCCCGCGACGTCCTCAAAGCCTGGTCGAGAGCCAGATGGCGAGGCGCGAGCCCGCTTTGATCGTGGCCGAGAGCGCCGCCGGCGCGTCATCGCCGCCGGATTGGCGCGCCGTGTCACGATGCTCGATCTCATGCGCGCGGAATTCTTCCAGCGCTTGCTTGAGCGCCGGCTCGTCCTCGCCCAGCGCGTCGATCTGGCGCTGGTAATGCTCGTCGATCACTTCTTCGACAGCGACGGTGCAGGCCATCGCCGCACGCTCGCCCATCAAGGCGGTCGCCGCGCCGAGCGCGAATCCGGCGACGTGCCAGACCGGCGACAGCGCCGTTGGTCGCACACGGCGGTCGAGCACCAGCTTCTCGAACGCATCGAGATGACGTTGCTCCTGCTCGGCCATGTGACGGATTTTCTTCGCCGCGCCGCTGCGGCGGTGACCGAGTACCGCGAGTTGCCCGTCATAGATGCGCTTGGCGCCGTATTCGCCGGCATGGTCGACGCGAATGATGCGTGCGACTTCACACTCAGCGTTGGCGTCACCGGGGAGTCTTTTCACGACACGTCTCCGCGCCGCGCCATCAGGAAGCCGTAGATCAGCAGCAGAACCGACGCGATGAGATTGAGGCCGGCGAGCGAGATGCCGAAGATCGACCACTGCACGACATCGCATTGCACCGGTTGGCGCGCTTCGAGCATCTTGAGGAGCTGGTCGGGCGAGGAGGCCTGGCCGATGCCGCCGGTGCAGGCGGTCGGACCGGCGATCCAATGCTGCTCGACCGCAACATGATAGGCCGCGAGGCAGGTGCTGGCGGCGAAGAGCAGCACGATCAGCCACATCGCGAAATAACGCGGTGTGTGATGGCCGCGCGCGGCAAAGCCGAAAGCTGCGATGACGATCGCGAGATAATAAGGCCAGCGCTCCAACAGGCAGAGCTCGCATGGCTGCAACCCGCCGATATATTGCGAACCGAGCGCCGCGCCGACGGCCGCGGCACTGACGATGAGGAATGTCATGAAGGGAAAACGCGGCGCACGCATGGCGGTGCCTAGTCTTCCGCGCGCAAGCGATGTTTCCAATGGCGCACGACATACCACACGACGAGTAGAAGGATCGCGCCGACGATCACCGCATCGAAGCGATGGAAGAGCGCGCGCAGCTCGGGGTCGCTATCCCAGCGCGCGCCCAACTGCTCGCCGACATAGGCGAGGGCGAAGCACCACGGCCATGAGCCGATGAAGGTATAGAGCTGGAATTTAATCTGCGGCATGCGGGCGATGCCGGCGGGCAGAGCGATGAAAGTCCGCACCACGGGCAAGAGGCGGCAGATGAATACGGTGATGCTGCCGAAGCGCGCGAAGAAGCGATCGACCAGTTCGAGATCGCGCCGGCTGACGAGGATATAGCTGCCCCATTTCTCGACCAGCGGCCGGCCGCCGTAATAGCCGACGGCGTAGGCGATGGTGGAGCCGATATTGCAGCCGATCGCCCCGGCGGTCGCGACGAGGAACAGATCGAAGCGGCCGGTCGAGACGAGATAGCCCGAGAACGGCATGATGATCTCGGAAGGCAGCGGGATGCAGGCGGATTCGATCGCCATCAGCAGGGCGATGCCGAGATAGCCGATCGACGAGATCGTGGCGATGATCCAGGCCGCGAGAACGCCGATGAGGTTTTCGAGCAAGAGGCGCGGTTCCTTCCGCCGTAATGAAAGGCTCACGAAGCAAAGCCGACGACCGAATTAAGGGAGGAGGCGTCTTGCGCAGTTCTTTTAAGAAGCGGCTTCGCACAACGGTTCGCGCCTGAAGATTCGGCGCTCACCTGTGCTACGCTAGCCCGCCGCGCCCGTCCCGGGCAAGGGCTTGCGGCCGAAGAGCGCAAGGGTGCGCAAGGTCATCACCAATTCGTCCTGCTGATTGAAGACCTTGCAGTCGTGTTTTACGAGCCCCCGATCGGGCCGTTGGCGCGACGCCGTGATCTCGACCACCTCAGCCTCGGCGCGCAGCACATCCCCGGCGCGTACCGGCCTGATCCAGCGGATGCCGTCGACGCCTGGCGAGGCGATGGCGCTCGATTCCATCAGCATCGCATCGACTAACAGCCGCATGAACATGGCGCAGCTATGCCAGCCGCTGGCGATCAGCCCACCGAAAGAGGTGCGGGCCGCGAAATCGCGATCTGTGTGCATGCGCTGCGGATCGTATTGCTTCGCGAAAGCGAGGATCTCCGCCTCGGTGACGGGATAGCGGCCAAGGTCGGTCTTCTCGCCGAGGCGGAAATCTTCGAAATAGCGGAAGGTCATCGCGCTGCTTTAGAGGCAGCAACGGCATGCTGCAAGGCTTGGCTGCGGAGCCTGCGGCAGCTATAGAAATCATCCGGTGCCGGTGTGGCGGAATGGTAGACGCGACGGACTCAAAATCCGTTTCCCGCAAGGGAGTGGGGGTTCAAGTCCCTTCACCGGCACCAGTTACAGATTCTCTCCGATCGTCCCGTGCCGTGGGCACAGCCGATCTCTCGCATCGAAGCGATGTTACCGTTTCAGGCGCGGGTTGCGCTTTACCGGGAGCGCTCATAAAGTTCCTCCATAATTAATAGTCGGGGAGGCTTTCATGCGTAAATTGGTTTCCGCGGTCGCCGCCGCGGTTGTTGTCATGGCTTGCGGTTCGGCGCACGCGCAGGACGCGGTCGCGAAATTCTACAAAGGCAAGCAGATCAAGCTTTACATCGCCTCGACGCCGGGCGGCGGCTATGACAGCTACGGCCGGTTGCTGGGCCAATACATCGGCAAATACCTCCCGGGCAATCCGACTGTCGTGCCGCAGAACATGCCGGGCGCGGGCGGCAATCGGCTCGCCGCCTATCTCTATACTGTCGCGCCGAAGGATGGCACCGAATTCGGCATCATCTTTCCCGGCGCGGTGCTCGACCCGCTGATCGGCTCGCAGAAGGCTCAGGACGATCCGTCGAAGCTCATCTATATGGGCAGCGCCAATGTCGAAACCTTCGTCTGCATCATGCGCAGCGACGCGCCGGTGAAGACCTATGAGGATGTCTTCAAGACGCAGGTTACACTGGCGGCGAGCGCGGCGGGCGGCTCGACCGTCGACATGCCGGCGCTCGAGGACAATCTCCTCGGTGCGAAATGGAAGGTCGTGCGCGGCTATCCCGGGTCGCGCGAAATCGCCCTCGCGGTCGAGCAGGGTGAGGCGCAAGGCAATTGCGGCGTCGGCGTCTCGAGCGTCGAGATCGAGCATCCCGATTGGCGGACCAGCGGCAAATACAAGATCCTCGTGCAGCAGACGAATAAGGGCCATCCGCTACTCGATTCTCTGCACGTCCCGCTGACCTACAGTTTCGCCAAGACCGACGAGCAGCGCGCCGTGATGGAGCTGGCCTATAGCCAGGAGGTCTTCGGCCGGCCCTTCGTCATGCCGCCGAGCGTGCCGAAGGAACGCGTCGACGCGCTGCGTAAGGCCTTCATGGAGGCGCTCAAGGACAAGGACCTGTTGGCACAGGCCAAGAAGCAGCGGCTCGATATCGAGCCGATCTCGGGCGAAGAAGTGCAGAAGCTCGTGACCAAGGTCTATGGCATGCCCGCGGCCGTCGTCGCCAAGGCCAAGGAAGCGCTGGTTTATAAGGATAAGTGACGCCGCGATAAGCCAGCGTCGCTTTTTCCCTCTCCGCCCTTGGGGGCGGAGAGGGCAGGGTGAGGTGGAGGACGCCTCAACGCCCGCTTCGATAAAGAGGCACGGCTATCGCATAATCAGATTTTGGAACATGGCGTGATCGCGCAGCTCGCGGTCGTGCGCGAAACCGCTCACCGCGATCTGGCCCCAGCCCCACCTCACCCTTCCCTCTCCGCCCCACGGGGCGGAGAGGGAATTAGGTAATCAGAACGGCTGGAAGTCGCGGAGCTGCGGCATCACCTTTTCGCCGAAAAGACGGATCGAGCGCATCACATCGGCCTCGGCAAGATTGCTGAAATTGAACTCGCCGAAGAAGGTGTCGAAGACGCCTTCGGTCGCGATCTTCTTGAGCTTCTTCGCCACCGTGTCGGGTGAGCCGATCAGGATGAGGTCGTGCGCCAAGAGCCAATCGTGATCGAGCAGATGGAGCGCGATATCGGCGGCGCCGAATTCCTTGCGCTCGATGTAGCGCTGCGCGTGCTCCTGCTGGAAACGCTTGAGCTCTTCGGGATCGTCGGTGTCGGGCAGGAAGCCGCGATAGGCCTGGCCCGCCTCGGCGAGCGCGGTCTTTAGCGCTTTCTCGTCGGTCTCGTCGACGTAGACGACGGTCGAATAGGCGAGGCTGGGCTTGTGCTTATGGCCGGCCTTCTTCCAATCCTCGAGGAATTTGCGATAGCGCGGCGCGCTATCCTCGCGCGGCGCAACCAGGAAATAGCCAACATTGACGCCTTCGCGCGCGCAGAATTCGAGCGTCGCGCTATCGCGCGTCTCGACCCAGAGCGGCGGGCAGGGCTTCTGAAATGGCGGCACGGCGAGCGCGATATTCTCGGCATGGTGATGCTTGCCGTGAAAGGTGAAATTCGGCGTGCCGGCGAAAGCGGCGCGCAGGAATTTGACGAATTCCAGCGTCACCTCGCGGCGGTTTTCAAAATTGACGCCGAAGGGCTCGAAGATGCGTGGTGTGATCCCGGGCACAAGACCGATATCGAGCCGGCCGCCGAGCATCTGATCGGCAATCGCGAGCTCCTCAGCGAGGCGCAGCGATTGATGCAGCGGCACGACGTGGCCCATGCCGCCGAGGCGCATGCGCTTGGTGCGCGCGCCGGCGCCCACCGTGTAGAGGCTCGGCGCCGACATCCAGCTTTCATTCGGATTGAAATGATGCTCGACGCAGAAGCCGTAATCGAAGCCGAGTTCGTCGCAAAGTTGGAGCTCGCGCCAGAGCTGCTCGTAGCGCTGGGCAGGGGTCATGCCCTTCTTGCCCCAGACATGCGCGAAATGGGCGAATTTCATGGTGACACCTGGTTCTTGGCCCGACGCGATGTTTTAGCAGGTCGTTGCACGGGGATCACGAGTCCCCTGAGCTTGTCGAAGGGCGACGACGCTTCGCTCTGCTCATGATGAGGATAAAGGGCGCGTGGCATCTTTTGTTGGCAGATGCCATCGAAAATACCTCCTCACCCTGGCCGACCCGGCCAATCGCTCTTCGCGATTGGCCCCTCCGGGTTCACGCGCGAAGAGCGCGTGAACGGAGTCGGCAGTCGAAGGGCGCAGGGCGCTCTTGCAACCATCGCGTGTTAGGGCAAGAATTGCCCCATGATCTCACGCGACGCCCGGGTCAACATTCTCATCGGCAACGGGCATTTCCTATCGCATTTCTACATTCTCACCCTGCCGCCGCTCTTCCTTTTTATCCAAAAGGATTTCGACGTCAGTTACGCCGAGCTGGGCTTGGTGCCGGTGGTGATGTCGGCGATGGGCGCGATCATGCAGACGCCCTATGGCTTCCTGGTCGATCGCTTCGGCGCGCGCCGCTTTCTCGTCATCAACACGCTGGTGATGGGGGTATCCGTCTCGCTGATGGGTCTCAGCACCGCCTATTGGCAAATCCTGGTGCTCGCCGCGATCTCGGGTCTTGCCAATGCGGTCTATCACCCGGCCGATTACACG
Organism: Allostellaceae bacterium; assembly: GCA_035573175.1. Classification (GTDB taxonomy): domain Bacteria; phylum Pseudomonadota; class Alphaproteobacteria; order ATCC43930; family CGMCC-115725; genus CAIKMD01. The sequence continues at coordinate 4,779 of DATMZZ010000368.1, read as the reverse complement.
ATTCTCTCAGCGTCGATCCGCCAGGAAAAGATGGGTCAGGCTTTCGCGATCCATACCTTTACCGGCAATACCGGCTTCGCGCTCGCGCCGCCGGTGGTCGCGATTCTCGCGGGCTGGTTCGGTTGGCGCGAGGCGCTGATCATCGTCGGCCTCGTCAGCATTCCGGTTGCGGCGGCGATCGTCTGGCAGAGCAGCGTCCTCAGCGACGTCGCGAGCCAGAAGAAAAAGACGACCGCCAGCATGACACTCAGCGCGCTGATCTTCGATCGCACGCTGGTGCTGTTCTTCTTTTTCTATCTCCTCGGCTCGGCCGCGGGCAGCGGCGTGCAGGCCTGGCTGATCACGATCCTGCATCAGGTGAAGGGCATCGATCTGGCGCTCGCCTCATCGGCGCTCACCGCCTATATGCTCGGCACGGTCGGCGGCATCCTCTTCGGCGGCTGGGTGGTCGACCGCTCCAAGCGCTATGTGATGTGGATGGTCGCCGGCCTGACCGGCGCATCTTCCGTCCTCACCTTCATCGTCGGAGCGACGCCGATGACCGGCATCCTCGCGATCGTGCTGATGTTCCTTTCGGGTCTCGGCCTCGGCGGCAGTCGCACGCCGCGCGACATCATGCTGAAAGACGCCGTGCCGCCCTCCGAGATCGGCAAGGTTTTCGGCTTCGTCAGCTCGGGCCTGGCGCTCGGCAGCGCGATCACGCCGGTGCCCTTCGGTTATCTCATCGATCACGGCTACGGCAATTGGGTGCTGATCCTCGCCTCGATCATCCTCGTTGCGAGCATCTTCTGCATGGGCACCGCGCGCGCCTCGGGCAAGAGCCAGGCGGCGCTCGATGCCGAAGCCGCCGAGGCGGCCGGCGCCGGCGCCGCCGAGTAGCGTCGCCCAGCCTTCTTCATTTCGTCATCGCGAGGCCGCGTGGCGGCCGTGGCGATCCAGTCTGTCTCAACAACTGGATTGCTTCGCTTCGCTCGCAATGACGTGGAAGTAAGGGCCGAGAAGCTAAACCACCATCACGATCTTGCCGAAATGGGCGTTGGTGCGCATATGCGCCTGCGCCGCCTCGGCCTCGTCGAGCTTGAAGACGCGATCGATCGGGATCGCGAGCTTGCCGGTGGTCACCGCGTCCCAGATATCGGCGCGCATGTTGCGCACCTCGGCGCGCAGCTCGTCTTGCGAGCGCGTCTGATGGGTCACGCCGATATAGGCGATGCGCCGATTGGCGTGGAGGTTGAAATCGAACTCGCCGCGCCCGCCGCCCAGCCGCCCAACATTGACGATGCGGCCGAGTACCGCGGCGGCCTTCATATTCTCGTTCGCGACCGAGGCCGAGACCATGTCGATGATGACGTTGACGCCCTTGCCATCCGTCGCTTTCAACACGTCCTCTGACCAGTTCGGCTTGCGCGTGTCGATGGCGAGATCGGCGCCGTAGTCCTTGAGCTTCGCGCGCCGCGCATCGTTGGTCGACGTGCCGATGACGAGCTTCGCGCCTTTGAGCTTGGCGATCTGCATCCCCATGATGCCGACGCCGGAGCTGGCGCCCTGGATGATGATGCTCTCGCCGGGCTGCAGCCGCCCATTGGTGACGATCGCATCATGCATGGTGCCGAGCGCGCTGGGGTAGGTCGCGGCTTGCTCCCAGCTCATATTGTTCGCGGGAATGACCGAGACGCGGCCCCAATCGGCGACTGTGTATTCGGCATAGGTGCCCCGGGTGGCGCACATCACGCGGTCGCCGACTTTGACGCCCTGAACCTCGGCGCCGATCTCGGCGATCTCGCCCGAGCATTCGATGCCGGGGATCGTGCCGGTGACGCGGGTATGACCCGAGCCGTAAGCGCCCGGCAGCTCGGCGCGGTTGAGGCCGACGGCGCGGACCTTCACCAGCACTTCGTTGGGCTTCGGCTTGGGCGTCGGCACGTCGCGGATTTCGAGCGCGTTCTCGCCGACAACGGCTGCTTTCATGATGGTCCTCCCGTTATTCGGCTGGATCGCTAGCACAATTGGCGCGCAGCGGGTAGCAGGGCTAAAATCACGGCCATGACCGATTATTGGCTGAGCAAATTCATCTACGACCTGCAGCAGCCGGGCGCGGTCCCCGAATACCGTGCGGATCGCCAGAAGGTGATTGCGCGCTACCCGGCGCTCGCGCCCGAAGTCGTGCAGGCGCTCATGAACGACGACGTCGCGTTCCTGGCGCCGCGCGTGAACGCCTATCTCTTGCGCTACTATTTCGGCTTTGCCGGGATGAGCGACGAGAAATTCCTCGCCGCGCTCCATGCGACGCAGCCGGGCGCGGCCCAAGAGAAAAAAGCAGGGGAGGCAAACCATGGCTGAATTCGTCGGCGCTTTCGCCGCCAGCCACGCGCCGCTGATCGCGCGCGACTGGGACAAGCTCTCGGCCACTAGCCGCGAGATCATCACCAGCGACTTCCGCGAACTGGGCCGACGCCTCGCCGCGGCGAAGCCCGATGCGATGGTGATCCTATCGCCCGATCACTGGACGAATTTCTTCCTGGATAATCTGCCGAGCATCTGCATCGGCGTCGGCGAGGAGCATGAAGGCCCGCCCGAGCCGTTCATGAAGAATTTCCCGCGGCCGATCCCGGGCCATGCCGCGCTCGGCCAGCACATCGCGGCGACCGCGATGAAAGACGATTTCGAGCCCTCGATCTCGCATCGCATGGCGCTCGACCACGGTTTCTGCATTCCGCTCCAGAAGATGGAATTGCCGAAGCTGCCGCGCATCGTGCCGATCGCGGTGAACGATCTCGAGCCGCCGATGCCGAGCATCAAGCGCTGCTTCGCCTGGGGTAAGCTCCTGGCGAAAGCGATCGCGTCCTATCCCGAGAATATCCGCGTCGCGATCTTCGCCACCGGCGGGCTCAGCCATTCGATCGGCGAGCCGACGATGGGTGCGATCGACGAAGCCTTCGACCGCGATTGCATCAAGGCGTTCCAGAACGGCGCCGAAGGCCCGCTCACCGCGCTGCTCGACGAGCGCATGGAAGCGGCCGGCAACGGCACGCATGAAGTGCGCAACTGGGTGATCGCCCACGCCGCCGCCGGCAGCCGCGGCTTCGACCTCATCGATTACCGCAACATGCCCGAGGTCTATGTCGGCTGCGGCTGGGCGTCGTGGAGTGCCGCTTAATTATCGTGCGTCATTGCGAGGAGCCGTAAGGCGACGAAGCAATCCAGAAGCCTCACGTGAAGCTCTGGATTGCTTCGCCCTCATCCCGAGCTTGTCGAGGGACGCTCGCAATGACGAGTCTCCATTAAGGCGACAACTCCTCCAGCGTCCGGCCCTTCATGCGCGAGGATCGCCGCGCCCGAGTGCGTCTCGAGGACTTCTGCTGTCGTCATCTTTCCCCTCGCGCTGCTTCAGCGCCGTATGCGGCTCGACGGTGCGTTGGTCGGGCTCAGCCCTTTCGGCAAGGCCGCGCCGGCGATGATGATCATGAGGATCAAGGCGCCGGCGACCCAATAGACATTCTGCACCGCGTCGCCGATCCCCGCCATGACTGGAGCGACCTCGCTCGGCGAGAGCTTGTCGCGCAGATTGGGGTCGAGGATGCGATCGACGGCGTTGTCGCCGAGCATGCCGGCCAAGGTCAGATTGACCACGGCGCCATAGATCGCGGTACCGACGGTCTGGCCCAGCATGCGCATCAGGGAAATGATCGCGGTGGCGGTGCCGCGCTGGCTCCAATCGACGACGCTTTGCGCCGCGACCATATAGGTGTTCTGGTTGAGGCCCATGCCGATGCCGACCAGCCCGGTGCCAGTCGCCGCCCAGAGCGGCCCGCGGCTCGGATCGAGCGCGATCAGCATGACGATGCCGGTCACCAGGAAAATGCCGCCGACATTCGTCGCCGCGCGATAGGAGGCGCGCAGCATGATCTGACCGCCCGCCCAAGAGCCGGCGATCCAGGTGACCGAACTGATCGCGAGGGCATAGCCGGCGACGATCGGGCTGCGCCCCATCACGCCCTGGATGTAGGCGGGTAGGAACGTCGTGCTCGCCATGACAACGCAACCGACGCCGAAGCAGGCGACAACACCGCTCAGGATGACGCGGTTGCGCCACAACATCAGCGGCAGGATCGGCTCGGGCACGCGGCGCTCATGCCAGACCAGCACGGCCATGATCGCCGCCGAGACGATCAGCAGCAGCAGGAAGGTCGAGAGGCCGAGGTGATGCGCCTGGATCAGCGTATAGAGGATCAGGCCGATGCCGAGCGCCATCATGACGGCGCCGAGATAGTCGATGCGATGACGGCGATGCTCGATCCGCTCCTGCAGCGAGACAGCGAGCAGCGCGAAGGCGATGATCGCGATCGGCACGGAGATCCAGAACACCCAATTCCAGGCGAAGGTGGCAATCACGAACGCGCCGAGCACCGGACCGATGATGGCGGCTATGCCCCAAATGCTGGAAAAGAACCCCGCCATCTTGGCGCGCTGTGCCGGCGGGTAGAGATCGCCGATCAAGGTCTGGTTGATCGGTTGCACCGCGCCGGCGCCGATGCCCTGGACGACGCGGAAGATTACCAGCCACAACATATTCGGTGCCAAGCCGCAGGCGGTGGTGCCAATCACGAAGACGATGAGGCCGAAGAACAAGATACGCTTGCGGCCATAGAGATCGGCGAGGCGGCCATAGATCGGGATGGTCACGCCCTGGGCGAGGAAGTAGCCGCTGAACACCCAGGAAAAGAGCTCGAAGCCGCCGAGTTGGCTGATGATCGTCGGCATCGCCGTGGCGATGACCGT
>DATMZZ010000367.1:0-4088 GCA_035573175.1 Allostellaceae bacterium | reverse complement strand
ATATCGCGCAGCCTGCCGACGATGATCGGGCTGAGGCTCGATCCGGCGATCGCCACCGTGTTCAGGAAGGCAAGGCCCGGGGCATGCGCCTCGCGCGGCAAGATGATCGACGGCGTCGTGAAAAACACCGGCCAGGCCGAGAGGCTGAAGGCCGAGGCGACGATCAGGCCGCAAAGCTGCACGACTGGCGAGGTCGCGAGTCCCGACGTCGCCCAGCCGGCGGCGGCGACCAGCATCGGGATGACGCAATGCCAGAAGCGCTCGCTGCGCCGGTCAGAGCGCCGGGTCCAGAACACCATCCAGGCGATCGAGCAGGCCGGCGGGATCGCGACGATGAGGCCGATCTGCCAGGTCGGTACGCCAGAGCCGGCGAAGCCGCGCACGATCTGCGGCAGCCACAGGCCTTGCGCGCTGACCGTCGCGATGAGGCAGGCGTAGGCGAAGGACAGCAACAGCATGTTGCGGCCGAGGACCATGCGCGCGATCGAGCGCTTCGGTCCGGTCGGTTGCGAGCGGCGGCGCGCTTCCTCGTCGCGCTCCAAGAGATTGATGAGCGTCGATTTCTCATCCTCCGACAGAAAGCGTGCGGTCTTCGGCTTGTCGTCGAGGTGGAAATAGATCCAGATGCCGAAGACGATCGCGGGCAGGCCTTCCAGCATGAACAACCATTGCCAGCCGGCGAGGCCCCAATGTCCGTTGAGGCCGAGGATGAAGCCGCCGAGCGTCGCGCTGAACATGCCGGCCAGAGGCTGGCCGAGCATAAACATGGTCTGCGCGCTGGCGCGGCGATATTGCGGATACCAATAGGTCATATAGAGCACGAGGCCGGGCGAGAAGCCGGCTTCGGCAATGCCGACCAATGCGCGGAAGCCGGCGAGGCTCCACGGGCCGACCGCGAACATCGTCGCCGCCGAGGCGATGCCCCAGGTGATCATGATCCGCGCCAGCCATTTGCGCGCGCCGACGCGCTCGAGGATCAGGTTCGAGGGAATCTCGCAGAGAAGATAGGCCACCGACAGCGCCGTGCCCGCCAGGCCGAAGGTCGTCGCGGTCAGGCCGAGATCCTTGTTCATCGTCAGCGCCGCGAAACCGATATTCGTGCGGTCGACGAAATTGATCATCAGGCAGATCATCAAGAACCAGAGATAGCGGTTCGAGACGCGCTTCAGGACCGCTTGCTCCTTATCCCCGAGCAAGGTGTTCGCTTGAGCCATTGCCATTGGTGTTCCTCCCCCTTGGCAAGCTTCGCCGATTAGGGGCGGAATCACAAGCGGAGGTAGTAGACGGAAACGCGATTCAGCGTTGCAGCGCACGCCAGCCGATATCGCGGCGGCAGAAGCCTTCCGGCCAGTCGATGCGGTCGATCACGGCATAGGCGCGGTTGCGCGCCTCCTCGATCGTCGCGCCCAATCCCACGATATTGAGGACACGTCCGCCATCGGCGACGAGCTTCTCGTCCACGCGCTTGGTGCCGGCGTGGAAGATCTGCACGGTGGGATCGCTCGCCGCCGCCGCGTCGAGGCCGCGGATCTCGCTGCCGCGTTTGGGATCGTCGGGATAGCCCGTGGCGGCGAGCACGACGCCGAGCGCCGCCTCGTCGTGCCAGCGCAGATCGAAATCTTTGAGGACACCGTCGCGTGCCGCGAGCAGCGCTGGCAGCAGATCGCTTTTGAGGCGTGGCAACAGCACCTGGCATTCGGGATCGCCGAAGCGGACGTTGTATTCGATGAGCTGCGGCCCCTTTGTCGTGAGCATCAGCCCGGCATAGAGCACGCCCTTATAGGGATGCCCATCCTTCGCCATGCCATCCAAGGTCGGACGGATGATGCGCGCCATCACCTGATCGGCGATCGCTTGCGTGACGCAGGGCGCGGGCGAATAGGCGCCCATGCCGCCGGTGTTGGGGCCCTTGTCCCCATCGAAGACGCGCTTGTGATCCTGCGCCGAGGCGAGCGGCAGCGCATGCTTGCCGTCGCTCAGGACGAAGAAGCTCGCTTCCTCGCCTTCGAGAAACTCTTCGATCACCACTTCCGCGCCGGCCGTGCCGAAGCGATTGGCGACCAGCGCGTCGTCGATCGCCGACTCGGCCTCGGCGAGGCTCATCGCCACGGTCACGCCTTTCCCCGCTGCGAGCCCGTCGGCTTTGATCACGATCGGCGCGCCTTCGGCGCGCGCGTATTTCTTGGCGGCTTCGGCATCGGTGAAGCGGCGATAGCGCGCTGTCGGAACGTCGTATTTGGCGCAGAGATCCTTGGTGAAGCCTTTCGAGCCTTCGAGCGCGGCCGCGGCGGCAGAAGGGCCGAAAGCGGCGATGCCGGCGGCCTCGCATTTATCGACGAGCCCCGCCACTAGCGGCGCCTCCGGCCCGACGACGACGAAATCGATTTTCTCTTTTTGCGCGAAAGCTAGGATCGCGTCGATATCGGTCACGGCGATCGGCACGCAGGTCGCTTCCTCAGCGATACCCGGATTGCCCGGCGCGCAATAAAGCTGATCGCAGAGCGGTGAGGCGGCGATCGCCCAGCAGAGCGCATGCTCGCGTCCGCCCGATCCGATCACCAATACGCGCATCTGATTTCGCTGCCCCTCTTATTCACAAGAGCGTTTTAGAAAAACCCTCTCCCCTTGGGGAGAGGGTAGGGTGAGGGGGGCGGCGGCGCACCCCCTCACCCGACGCTTCGCGTCGACCTCTCCCCAAGGGGAGAGGTTAGTCTCAATGAAAATCGCGTGATGGCGGGAAGGCGTTGCGCGGGCGGTGCTCGCGGGCATCGGGCGAGGGCATCTCGCGCGGGATCAGCGGCTGATCGAGCGCGGCGAGCCGGTGCGAGAGATCGACCAGCCGGTCGGCGATGACATGGATGACATAACCGCTCGCATCGCGCTGCACCTTGCCTTCGACGCCGAGCACGCGGCTGCTCACCGCCACGCGGCGGAAACGCGCGAAGATATCGGGCCAGAGCACGATATTGGCGACGCCGGTCTCGTCTTCGAGCGTCATGAAGATCACGCCTTTGGCGGTGCCCGGCTGCTGCCGCACCAGCACGATGCCGGCGAGCTTCGCGCGCTGCCCATCCTTCAGCGCGGCGAGATCGTGGTTGCGCAACACGCGCTCGCGCTTCAGCCGCGGCCGCAGCAGCGACAGCGGATGCGCTTTGAGCGAGAGGCGGAGATGGTTGTAATCCGCCGTCACCTCCTCGCCGAGACTCATCGCCGGCAGCGCGACGGCCGGCTCGGTGGCGGTATTGGGCCGTGTCGCGGCGGCGAAAAGCGGCAGCGGTTTCTCGCCGAGGCCGCTCGCCGCCCAGAGCGCGTCGCGGCGTTTGAGGCCGATGCCGTTCCAGCCATCGCCATCGGCAAGCTTCTCGAAGGCGACGCGTTTCAGCTTGCTGCTGCGCTGCCAAAGCCGCCGCATGGCCGCGGCATCGCCCGCGGCGCGCGCTGCGACCAACTCTTTCGCGTCGTCCTCGCTGAAGCCTTTCACCTGGCGGAAGCCCAAGCGCAGCGCCTGACCGCCTTTGCCATCGGGCTCCAGCGTGTGCTCCCAGAAACTCGTGGCGATATCGACCGGCCGCACCTCAACGCCGTGCTCTTTCGCGTCGCGCACGAGCTGCGCCGGTGCGTAGAAGCCCATCGGCTGGCTGTTGAGGATCGCGCAGGCGAAGACCGCCGGATAAAAGCATTTGAGCCAGGCCGAGGCATAGACGAGCAGCGCGAAGCTCGCGGCATGGCTTTCGGGAAAGCCGTAATCGCCGAAGCCTTCGATCTGGCTGAAGCAGCGCTCCGCGAAATCGCGCTCGTAATCGTTATCGATCATCCCTTGGATGAAGCGCTCCTTCATCGTGCCCATGGTGCCGACATGCCGGAACGTCGCCATCGCGCGGCGCAGCTGATTGGCCTCGTCCGGGGTGAAACGTGCCGCGATCATCGCGATGCTCATCGCCTGTTCCTGGAACAGCGGCACGCCGCAGGTGCGCGACAGCACTTCCTTCAGTTCGGGCTTGGGGTAATGAAGCGGCGCGTCGGGACCTTTATCGCGTTGTGTCAGATAGGGATGCACCATGTCGCCCTGGATCGGGCCGGGACGCACG
>DATMZZ010000366.1:0-20129 GCA_035573175.1 Allostellaceae bacterium | reverse complement strand
GCGGGGGTCGTCCATACGCGTAACGCCGGGGCGACACCCAACGCGGCGCACTCGCACAATGCACCGCATCAGGCGCCGGTGCATCAAGCGACAACGCCGACCCACGGTCCGCATGCGCAAGGCGGCGGACCGCATAGCGGGTCGCATAACGCCGGCCCGACCGGTCAACCGCCCGGTGGCGATCAGCATGGTGGCGGCCAGCATGGCGGCGGTGACCACGGTGGCGGAGGACATGGCGGTGGTGAACATGGCGGCGGCCACGGTCACTAACGGCCTGATCCGCGGGCGCGGCTATTCCATCACCATACCGCGCTCATGCGCCCCGCCGCGTGGCGCCTTGAACACGATCAGCAGCGGCAGGATGGCCAGCGTCGCGATCAGCAGCAGTTTCTAATCATCGATGTAGGCGATGATCTGGGCTTGCTGATTGACGGCGGCATCGAGCGCCGCGCGGTTCGTCGCGGTCATATGCATTACGATCGCAGCGGCTCCAGGCGATAGAGCACCTGCCCGCCTCGACGTGCTGATTCTCTGAGACCTCGACATTCATGACGAAGCCAAGGGTTTACCTTGACCCATTGGCCGGGTTCCGGAGCGAGCGGCGTGACGCCGGCGCAGCGTCGCTTGCGTCACGCCGTCTGCTTCGAGGCTCTCCCTAAATGCGACCCTTGTTCTTTTGCTTGCGACAGGTTGATCCGGTCCTCAGGCAGCTTTCCATCGCACCGGGTCGGGTACGAAAACGACTTCGAGCGCGTTATCGAAACGCGCGGCCATCTGCGCCGCCATCTGTGCCAACGCGCGTGTTTCGAACATCATGGCGTGGCGCTTGTCGCTCCAAATCACATTCGGCTTCGCGCGGCTCAGCCACTGCCTATCGCCCGCGGGCGAGTTCTTTTGCACAACGTACATCATGACTGTCACGTCCAATCATCCCCTGCGAATTCCCTGTGCGCGGGACATTGGCCCTGTCACGACTAACGAGCCGCTAAGAACCGTCGGAAGTTTATCAAATCGGTGTGGAAAAATTGCTTGAAGTCGATTCGGTGGCATTATTGTGGCGAAGTCGTCGCAATTTGCGTCACCGCATATCGGTTTTGTAAGCTACAGCGACAGCGGTTGCGACATTTATGACGGAACGGACAGGATGAGCGCCAAAGAAGCAGCCTTGCCCGCGACTCGGGCGCAGAGTGTGACGATCGTCGCTGCAGCATCGCTGCTGATGTGCCTCGGCATGGGTATGCGCCAAAGCTTCGGCCTCTTCATGGTGCCGATCACCGGCGATCTCGGCCTCACCGTTTCCGATTTCACTTTCGCCCTCGCGCTGCAGAACATGATCTGGGGCATCACCCAGCCTTTCGTCGGCGCGATCGCCGACCGGTTCGGCATGCGCATCATGTTGATATTCGGCAGCATCTGTTTCGCCTCCGGCCTGGTGGTGACGGTGTTCGCAACCGGTCCGCTCTCGCTACTGCTCGGCATGGGCGTGTTGATCGGCACATCGCTCTCCTGCACCGCCTCCAATCTTTCGCTCACTGCGACGTCGCGCGTCGTTTCGCCGGCGCGGCGCAGCGCGACGCTCGGCATGGTCGCCGGCATCGGCTCTTTCGGCACTTTCCTGGTCGCGCCGATGGCGCAGAAGCTGATCGCCGGCCATAGCTGGCATGTTGCGCTCTACGCGTTCATCGCCCTCGCCGCTATTATGCTGCCGGCGGCGTTCCTGACGGGCAGAGTCGACAAGGTCGCCGATCAGCGCATACGCGGCCAAGGCGGTGCCGCGCCCGAGACTTTCCGCGAGGTGCTGCGCGCCGCCGCCAATCACCGCGGCTACGTCACCATGGCGACGGCGATCTTTGTTTGCGGGTTGCAGCTCATCTTCCTCACCACGCATCTGCCAACCTATCTCACGCTGTGCGGCGCGGATCCGATGCTCGGCGCCGAGGCGCTGTCGACGATCGCGATCTTCAATGTCGCGGGCTGCTACCTGCTCGGCTGGCTCGGCGGCAAATACCCCAAGCACATCCTCTTGGGCATGGTCTATGTGCTGCGCTCGATCTTCATCGCAATCTATTTCATGTCACCGGTGACACCGGCGGCGACGTTGATCTTCGCGGCGTGCATGGGAATGCTGTGGCTCGGCGTCATCCCGCTGACGCAAGGCCTCGTCATCCAGATGTTTGGGCTGCGCTACCTCGCGACGCTCTCCGGTATCATGTTCTTCGTGCATCAGATCGGCTCGTTTCTCGGCGCCTGGGGCGGCGGGCTGATCTACGACCATTTCGGATCGTATGATCATGCCTGGCAGCTCGGCGTGATCATCGGCCTGATCGCGGGCACGGCGCAGATGCTGACCGACGACAAGCCCGGCCGCACCAAGCGCAAACGGCTGGAACCGGCGCCGGCTTAGCGCCGAAGCAAGTCAGGCAATTCCGCGAGGGATTTGATCGCGCGATCGGGTGCGCCCGGCAGCCGCTCCCGCCGCTGGCCGCTGCGATTGCACCAGACCGTGCGCAGGCCGAAAGCCGATGCGGCGTGAATATCCCACGCGTTCGATGACTGGAAAGCGATCGCGCTTGGCGAAACGCCTAGACGGTCGACAGCGAGCTGATAGACCGCCGGCGCCGGTTTGAACGCGCTGACCTCTTCCACCGAGAGCACGTAATCGAGCGTGCTGTCGATGCCGGCATGCTGCACAGCCGCCGCCAACATCGCGGGCGTGCCGTTCGAGAGGATCGCCGTGGCAAAGCCTGCCGCTTTGAGCTGCCGCAACACCTCCGGCACTTCGGGAAAAGCGTCGAGCGTCAGATAGCAATCCATCAAACGCTGGCGCAGGGCACCTCGTTCGCCGCTGACGGCAAGCGTCTCCAGCGCGAAATCGAGCGCATCGTCCGTGACCTGCCAGAAATCGACATGCCGATTCTGCGCTGCGCGCAGCCACGTATATTGAAGTTGTTTGTCACGCCATAGCGGTGTCAGCGCCTTGACGTTATCGCCGAGCGCATCGGCGCAGCGTGATGCGGCCGAAGCAAAATCGAACAGCGTGCCATAGGCATCGAAGACGCAGGCGCGAATTCCGGTTAGCGGCGCTACACTTGTCATGTCACGCGAGCCCTACCAACTCCTTGACGCGCGGCCAGGCCTCGCGTCCCTTCTCGTCCATCAGCGGCAGGTATTTCGGATTGAACTGCGCCGCGAGCGCGGTGCGATAGGTCTCGCGATTGCGCATCCGCTCGTACCAATGCGTGGCGCGCGGATTCTTGTCGAGGAAGCCCAAGAATTTCAGGTGATCGAGCCGCGTCAGATAGGGCGCGAAGGCGATATCGGCGAGGGTCAGCATGTCGCCGCAAAGCCATGGCCCACGCTCGAGCGCCGCGTTCATGTCGACGACCATCTTGTAGAGCCGCTTGATCGCGTCGGGGAAATTCGGATTGTTGACACCTTGCTGCAGCAGGTTGAACCGCCTGCGATAGGCCTCGCCCCGCTGGCGTATGAGCTCTTCCAGCACCTCCGGCGTGTATTGGTGATGAAAGGCGATGCTCATGCTGACCGTGCCGGTCGACGCGAAGATGCTGTCGTCGATCTGCTTCGTCCACCAGCGCATCCGGGCACGGCCGGCGGGATCGTTCGGCTTCAGCGGGTGCTTCGGAAAGGCGTCGTCGATATATTCGTTGATGACGATCGATTCCGTCACCACGACATCGTCATCGACCAAGGTCGGCACCACGCCCTTGGGATTGAGCTTCAGATAATCCGGCTGTTGTTGGTCGCCGGCGCGGAGATTGAGATGCCGCGCCTCATAGGCCAGCCCTTTCTCGGCGAGGCAGAGCCGCACTTTCTGCGCGCAAACCGACATGTCATTGTGGTAAAGCACGAGCATATTAGCCCTCCTGCTGCACAATCGCCTTGACCTTGGGCCAGGCTTCTCTGCCGTATTCGCCCATCATTTCGCCCAAGCCGGGCGGCACATATTCGAGCAGCGCGGACTCGAATGTCGGGCGCGCCTTCACCCGCTGCCACCAATCCGTCAGATGCGGGCGCTTGTCGGTCCAGAGTGCCGAAAGCTGTAGCATATCGAGCCGATTGACGTACGGAATGACGCCCACCTCCGCGAGCGAGAAACGCGCGCCGGCGAGCCACGGCGTCTGCGTTAGCTGCGTTTCCATATCGCCGAGAAAGCGATCATAGACACGCATAGCCGCGCTCGCATCGGGATGTTCGATCCCGGCTTCGAGCCGTTGTCGCCGCCGCGCATGCTCTGCCGGCGGTGCGTTCTCGACCCAGGCCTTGATCGCCGCCGGTCCATTATTGATCACCGCGTGACGGTGCGAGATCGCGTAGGTAACGATACCGGTCGCGGGATGAAGTTCCTCATCGAGACGCTTGGTCCACATCCGCATCGTGACGCGGTCGAGCGGCGCCTCCGGCTTGAGCGGCGGGTCGGGAAACGCATCGTCGATGTATTCGCCGATCACCGTCGATTCCCGGATTACCTTGCCGTCATGCACCAAGGTCGGCACGACATGCTTGGGGTTGAGCTTCAGATACTCAGGCGCGAACTGCTCGCCCTTCAGGATATCGACATACCGGCTGACCCAATCGAGCCCTTTCTCGGCCAGCAAGATGCGCGCCTTGGCCGCACACACCGAGGTTCCGTGGTGATAAAGCTCGAGCATGATCACTCCCGATCGCCAGCGCTTTTGCTTTCCGTTTCGCGATTATACACTCGTGTCGCGACAACGGGAGGGAAGCATGGCAGATACGCTTGAGCTTTATCACGCCGGATTGACAAGCTGCTCGAAGAAATCGCGGCTTTGTCTCAAGGAAAAGGGTCTGCCGTATAAAAGCCACTTCGTTTCCCTGAACAAATTCGAGCACCACGATCCCGCCTATTTGAACCTCAACCCGAACGGCCTCGTCCCGACGTTGGTTCACAACGGTACCGTGATCATCGAGAGCGGTGTCATCAATGAATATCTCGACGAGGTATTCCCCGACAAACCGCTGCGGCCGCAAGACCCGGTCGCGCGTGCCAAGATGCGTGTCTTCTGCAAGATGGCGGACGAATATGGCCTACCAGCGACGCGCATCCCGACCTGGACGCGCACCAAGCAGGTGCAACTCAAAGAGATGTCGGAGAAAGATTTCGACAAAGCGGTCGCCGAGACGCCGCTGATCGACCACCGCCTGAAGCTGCAAGCGCTCAAAGGCGATGGCTTCTCAAAAAAGGAATTCGAGGAGGCCTATGGCAAGATGGACTATGTCTTCGACCGCTGCGAGGCCGCGCTGGCCGGAGGCGGTCCATGGCTCGTCGGCGAAATGTACACGCTCGCCGACATCGCGATCCTGCCTTACATCTTTGCTTTCCGCGAAGTCAGGCCCGAGCTAATGCAAAGCCATCCGAAAACGGCGGCCTGGTACGAGCGCGTCATGGCGCGGCCGGCGGTGAAAGCGACCTACGAGCCTTCGGCCGAGACGCGGCCTGCCTAATCCTTTACGGCAAGCGCAACGAGCGGCACGACCGAACTCGAGCGATCGAGTTCGAAAACCGCTTCTTCCAGACGCGGGGTCCGCGCCTCGCCGAGCATCGGCGTAACCAGTGCGCGGAATTTTCGGCCGAGCGCGCCGCGCTGCGCGCCGAGATCGACCTTGGCCGTGTAGCTGTCGTAGCGCTCGGTGAGCTTCCGTCCGTCGGTCAGGGCGGCAATGGCGACCGCCTCGCCGCCATCGAGATCGTCGCGGCCGGCGACCGAAATCAGCGTCGCGAGCCGCTTCACTTCGGGCCGCGTCACGCGCTCGACGGCATAGGCGTTGATATCGCCGGTCGCGTCGCCAAGCAGCGTCATTGCCGCGACGGTCTTGAGGCTGAATTTCGCCTCGAGACCGGTGGTCGGCGCGTCGATATTGCAAACGCCCAGGCTCGAATACGGTACGCGCAACTCGATCTGCTCGATTGCTGCCGGCGTGACCGCATGCTGGCGCATCAGGGTCAGCATATTCTCGATGCTGCTATGGGTCAGCGCGCAGGCCGCATGCGCCTTGAATTTGGTGTCGCGGATCAGGAAGCGCCCGTTGCAAGCGGCGAGCGGCGCTGGCCCCCATTCCTTCACATGCGCCGAGAGGAAACCGTCCGGCGCCTCGATCGCATCGGGGCGGCCGGTGAAGCCGCGCGAAGCGAGGCTCGCGGCGAACAGGCCGTTCATCGCCGCCTTGCCGGAATGGAAGGGCTTCGCCATCGAACCGGCCGAGGCAACGAGACCAGCGCCTTGCGTCGCGGCGAGACCCAGCGCATGCGCGCGCTGCCGCCCATCGAGGCCAAGCAGCTGCGCTGCTGCGGCCGCCGCGCCGAACACCGCGGTTGTACCCGTCGGATGGAAGCCATTGGGGTGGAGCCGGCCATGCGCCAGCAGGCCGATGCGGCAGGCCGTCTCGATCCCCGCAACGATCGCCTCCAGCAGCGCGCGGCCGCTTGCCTCTTTAGCCTCGGCCAGCGCCAGCGCCGCGGCGACGATCGCCGGCGTCGTGTGGCCGTGCATGTTGGGATTGGCGTCCGAGAAGTCGAGCGCATCGGCCATCGACGCATTGACCAGCGCGGCGAGCGACGGCGAGGTCTTGTCGCCGTGAAACAGGACCGTCGCGACCGGCCGCCCGCCCTCCTCGCGCGCCTCGTCGCGCAGTGCCAAGGTCAGCTCATCCTCGGCGCCGGCCAGCGCGACACCGAGCCAGTCGAGCACGCCATGCCGCGCCCATTCCATGACGTCTTCGGGTACCGGCGCGGCGAACAACGCATCAACCTGCGCGAGGATCGCGGCCGTCACGCCCTGCGATGCTGCGTCTTGCCCTGCCATGCACCCTCCCCTTGCGAGCCGCGACAGCTTAGCGCGGTTTTCCGGCTCTGGCGCGGCGCCTCTCGCCGCGCCAGAATAACCTTATGCCGGGTCAGCGAATGACGAGTGTCGAGATGATCGGGCGGCTGGTTGCCTTCGACACCACCAGCCGCGAAAGCAATCTCGCCCTGATCGATTTCGTACGCGACTATCTCGATCATTGGCGGGTCAAAAGCGAGCTGGTTTTCGATAGCGCGCAGCGCAAAGCCAACCTCTTCGCCACGATCGGGCCGACCGATGTCGGCGGCGTCATGCTCTCCGGCCATAGCGATGTCGTGCCGGTCGATGGTCAGGATTGGGCGAGCGATCCGTTCAAGCTCGATTCGCGCGACGGCAAGCTCTATGCGCGCGGCAGCGCCGACATGAAAAGCTTCATCGCGGTGATGCTGGCAAAGGTGCCGGATTTCGTCGCCGGCACGCTCGACGTGCCGATCCATCTCGCGCTCACCTATGACGAGGAGGTCGGCTGTATCGGCGTGCGCTCGCTGGTCGCGGCGCTGGAGCCGCGCGCGGTGAAGCCGCGGCTTTGCATCATCGGCGAGCCGACCTTGATGAAGCCGGTGATCTCGCATAAGGGCAGCCGCCGCCTGCGCTGCCATGTGCACGGCCATGAGGCGCATTCCTCGCTGACGCATCTCGGCGTCAACGCGATCGAGAACGCGGCTTCGGTCATCACCTATATCAACGGCATCGCGAAGAAAAGGCACACCAGCGGCCCATTCGATCCCGCCTTCGATCCGCCCCACACGACCCTGCAGACCGGCCTCATCAGCGGCGGCACCGCGGTCAACATCGTGCCGAATGAGTGCCGCTTCGATTTCGAGATGCGCCATCTGCCGGAGGACGACCCGGATGTGATCGTCGACGAGGTGAAGCGCTACGCCGCGAGCCTCCTCCCCGAGATGCAGGCGGTGAGCGCGCAAGCCAGAATCTCTTTCGAAGAGACCAACACCGTCGCCGCGCTCTCGGCCAAGCCCGATGAGGAAGTCGTACAGCTTGCTCTCGCGCTTTCGGGCGCGAACGGCACGGGCAAGGTCAGCTTTGCGACCGAAGGCGGCTTTTTTCAAAAGGCCGGCATCCCGACGGTGATCTGCGGTCCCGGCTCGATCGAGCAAGCGCACAAGGCCGACGAATTCATCGCTCTCGACCAGGTCAAGCAATGCGAAGATTTCATCGACCGGCTGATCGAGCGGGTTCGTCACTGAACGACATGGCGGCGAGCGGCGGCAGAACGCGCAGCTTTCGCGCAACCCCGGTCGAGCTCGATCCGCCCGATTTGACCCCTTGGCGCACCGGCGACACCGGCATCGAATACGTGTGGAGCTTCACCGCCGCCGCGCCAGGCCCGCATGTGATGCTTTCGGCGCTGATGCATGGCAACGAGATCTGCGGCGCCATCGCGCTCGACCGCATGCTCTATGCCGGGGTCCGGCCGGCACGCGGAAAGATCACTTTCGTTTTCTGCAACATCGAGGCCTATCGCAGCTTCAGCCGCGTTGATCCCGCGACGTCGCGCTATATCGACGAGGATATGAATCGTGTCTGGGACCCCAGCGCGCTCGCGGGTCCGCGCAACAGCCAGGAGCTGCGCCGCGCCCGCATGCTGCGGCCGCTGATCGATACCGTCGATTACCTGCTCGACATTCACTCGACCACCAACATCAATCCCGCGATGATGCTGACCGGCATCGAGAAAAAGCATCTCGATTTCGCCAAGAGAATGGGCTTTCCGGTCTATCTCGTGCGCGATGCCGGCCACGAAGGCGGCCAGCGGCTGCGCGATTACGGGCGCTTCGCCGATCCGCAATCGCCGGCTGTCGCGCTGCTGGTCGAAAGCGGCCAGCATTGGGCAAAAGAGACCGCCAAGACAGCGAGCGAAGCCGCGTGGCGCTTCCTCGCCACAACCGGTGTACTCAGCGAGGCCGATGCTGCGCCGTGGGTCGGCCGGCCGCCAGCGGCACAGCGCGTCATTCAGGTCACCGACCGCGTCACGATCCAGAGCGATGATTTCCGTTTCTTCGACACCTATGAGGGCTTCGAGGTCATCGAGAATGCCGGCACTGTCATCGCCCGCGATGGCGGGCGCGATATCCGCACCCCATATGATGAGTGCGTGCTGATCATGCCGTCGCGCCGTTTCGCGCGCGGCCAGACAGCGGTGCGACTGGGACGGTTCGAGGAGTAGCTTCTCGTCATTGCGAGGAAAGGTAGGAGGCGATTATGCGCCAACGTCATCCTTCAAACATCGCAGGCGATTGGTACATCGACACCGAATGCATCAATTGCAAAGCTGCGCAGACCGTCGCGCCGGGTCTCATCGTCGAGCGCGACGGGCAATCGGTCTTCGATCATCAGCCGGCGAATGAGGACGAGCGCATCCTCGCCTGGCGGGCGCGGCTCCTCTGCCCCACCGCTTCCGTTCATGCCGAGCATGCCGCGGCACCGCACGATGCCGTCTTTCCCGAGCCAATGACCGAGCGCGTCTGGCGTCTTGGCTACAACGCGCGGCATTCCTGGGGCGCGCATTCCTTCTTCATCGAGCGCCTGTCCAAAAATAAGGAGGGTGGCAATGCGATGGTCGATGCGCCGCGCTGGACCGAGCATGTTGTGCAAGCGATCGAACAACGCGGCGGCCTCGCGCTGATACTGCTGACTCATCGCGACGATGTCGCCGATGCCGAGCGCTATGCCAAGCATTTCGGCGCACGCGTCTTCATCCACGAGGACGACCGTAGCGCCGCGCCTTACGCGACCGACCTCATTCGCGGTCGCGACCCGACCGCGCTCGGCGACAGTCTTCTCGCCATCCCAGTACCCGGACACACCAAGGGCAGCGTGGCGTTTCTTCTCGAGGAGCGCTGTCTCTTCGCCGGCGATTCATTGTCCTGGGATTTCACCACCAACGATCTGCGCGCCTCGAAACATGTCTGCTGGTATTCCTGGCCGGAGCAAACGAAGTCGCTGCGCGCCCTCGCCGAGCATCGCTTCGAATGGATCTTCGCGGGACATGGCGGGAGTTTTCGTCTGCCGCCTGACACGATGCGCGCAAGATTGCTCGCGCTAACAGAGAGAATGGCCGCGCAATAACGCGCTTGAACGACAGCCCCAACCTTTATGCCGATTACAAGCTATCGATCGGCGTCGGCAAAATCGCTCGACCACGTGATCTTCGCTGACGCGCGCTTCAGTTGATGAGGAGTTCCCTGCTCTAGCGCTTGCCGTCGATCAGCACAAAGCAGATCCGCGCCGGCTTGGCAGAGCGGTTGGCCCAGGCGTGGTTAGTGCCACGCTGGATGAGGATGTCGCCTGCCTTGAGCACGGTCTCGCTGTCATCGAGCATGGCGACAATCTCGCCTTCGAGCACGATCGCGTAATCGACGGTCTCGGTGCGATGCATGCCAGGATGCTTGTCGTCGATGCGATGCTCAGCATCGGGATAGAGCGTGCCGAACGTCGCGGCGAGCTGGCGGCGGCGCTCGGCCGGATCGGTCGCTTCGGGCGGATAATCGATGACGCGCAGCACCGTGCCCCGGGGCGGCGGCAGCACGCCCTTATGCCCGGCGGTGCGGTCGGGCGCGTTGATCGGCGCCGGTGTATCGCCGGTCACCCAAATGTTACTGACATTGTAGCCCGGCCGCTCCGGCACGCTCACCGCCGGCACGCGCGTATCTTCGACGATGCAGGCACGGCCTGACGCGTCTTCTTCGGTGACGACGCGGCGAATGATGCGTTGGGCTTGCTCTGCCATGCTTCCTCTCTGACGCGCTTGCCGTTACCCGCGTTTGCTGCTTTCTTTGATGCCACAAACCATAGGGGGAACGCATGAGTCTTGCATCTCGTTTTCTGTCGCTGGCCCTGGTCGGCGGCACGCTCGCGCTCAGCCTGCCGGCGCATGCCGCGGACATCGTCGACAGTTGGGCACAGGCCCAAGCGCCCGCCGCGCCGAAGCTCGAAGATGTCACGGTCGATCCGAAGACCACCGCGCTGCTGATGCTCGATTTCCTCAAGCAGAATTGCGCGCCCAACCCGACCTGCATGAATACCTTGCCCGCGATGCAGGAGCTGCTGAAGCGGGCGCGCGACAAAAAGATGCTGGTCATCTACACGAAATTCCCGAGCGCTGCGCCGAATGTCCCGGCACCAACCGCCGCCGATGTCCTGCCGCCGGTCGCACCGCTCGGCAAAGAGCCGATGATCACCGCCTTCCTCGACAAGTTCCTGAAAACGAATTTGGACCAGGTGCTCAAGAAGAACCACATCAAGACCGTGATCGCGGTCGGCAGCGCGGGCAATGGCGCCGTTCTGTTCACGGCGGCGAGCGCCTACTTCCACGGCTATGACGTCGTCGTACCGGTGGACGGCGTATCGTCGCGTGCGCCCTACTCCGACCAGGCAGCGGTCAATACCCTCGCCGCCGGACCGGTGATGGGCGGCAAGATCAAGCTGACGCGCTCAACGATGCTGAAGTTCTAATCCGATACGAATGGATGAACGCAGGGCGCGTTCCGACCGGAACGCGCCCCTCGCTTTAGGAGACCATCCTCCTTACGATCAGGGCAAAAGCGATCAGGGAGGGCATCATGCGTGGGCTCATCATCGGCGGTATTACCGCATTCTTGATTGCGCTACTCCCCGCTGCAGCCGGCGCGCAAAGCATCGAGGTCAACCCCGCCCTCGCCAAGATCATCGATGGCGCCAAGAAAGAGGGCAAGCTGCTGGTGCGCTCGACGCCGGCTTCGACGCTCGCAGGTCCAGAAGCGCAAGCCGCAGCGCAGCGCGGCATCAAAGCCATGTTCGGCGTCGATATCCCGATCGAATGGAGTCCCGGCGCGGCTTACGGCCCGCTCGCAGCGCAGCTCTTCCAGGAGATGCAGGCGGGTACGTCGGCGAGCACCGATGTCCTGGCGCTGACGCCGGCACAGATCGTGCCCTATCTCGAGAAGAAACTCTTCCGCGCGATCGATTGGCGCGCCGCCATGCCGACACTGCCGCCCGAGTTGATCGAGGCGGACGGCAAGGCGATCCGCGTGAACCTGTCGCTGCCGAATATTCTCTACAACCCGAAAGCCGCGCCGTGGGCCGCCGATATCAAAAGCTCGGCCGATCTCTTGAAGCCAGAGCTCAAGGGAAAATTCGTGACGACGCCTTTTTTGGGCGGGTTCGACGCGCTGCTCGCCGACGATGTCTGGGGCGTCGACAAGACGACGGCCTATATCAAGCAATTCGCGCCCCAAATCGCCGGCTTTGCGAGTTGCGGCAGCGTCGATCGCGTCGCTTCGGGCGAGCTTACGGCGCTGGCCCTCGATTGCAGCGGCGGTTGGCCGAACAACATCAAATTCCGCGGCACGAAGCTGGTCGCAACCAAGATCGTCAGCGACATCGCCGAGATGCGCTATTCCTACATCACCATCCCGACGCATGCGGCGCATCCCGATGCGGCGCTCCTCTATACGCTCTACCTCACCTCGCCCGAAGGCCAAGCAAAGGTGATGGCCGAATACAACGGCCTCGATCTCGGCCTCTACAGCGACTCTTATGCGAAGAAGCTGGTCGAGAGCGAGCACGCCAAGGGCGTCAAATTCGTCGACGTCACGGTCGATTGGTGGAAGACGCATCCGAAGATCGACCAGCAGGTGATCGATCTCATCAAGCTGGTCCAACGCCACTAAGCGGAACGCCGAACCGCCGATCGAGCAAGAGCGGCTTATGCTGATCGTATTCGCCGGGTTGCCGGGAACCGGCAAAACCACACTTGCCCGTGCGCTCGCCGATGAGCGCAACGCTGTCTATCTGCGGATCGACACGATCGAGCAGGCGCTACAGAAACCGCGGCCTGCCGGCGAAGACATCGGCCCTGCCGGCTATCTCGTTGCCTATGCCCTGGCGAAAGAGAATTTGCGCCAGCCAGGCCACATTGTCATCGTCGATGCGGTGAACCCGCTCAAGGTGACGCGCGATGCCTGGCAAGAGATTGCCCGGGCCTCGGCCTGTCCCTTGTCCGAGATCGAATTGATCTGCTCCGACCGCGACGAGCATCGGCGAAGGGTCGAGATGCGCGCGACCGAAGGTGACGGATCGCCGCCGCTGACCTGGCAGCAAGTGATCGATCGCCCCTACGAGCCTTGGGACCGGCCGCATCTCGTGGTCGACACAGCCAAGCGTAGCGCGCAGCAAGCGCTGGCGGAGATACGGCGTTGGATCGATGACGACGCCTCTGGGCGAACAATCGATCAGCGGTGATCCAGCCGTGATTTATTGCGGCGTATCCGCAAACGGCAGTGCGACCACCTGATACGCGTCCCGATAGACGACATAGCCGGGCCGCGCCGTGTGCAGCTCGTCGACAGCAATGCCTGCCCTCTCGACGAGAGCGGCTATTCGACGGAGCCGTGTGACATGCTGGCGCGCGGAAGCGCGAATCCAGGAAAGCGCGGTCTCAGCCCCGTGTGCCCGCCGCGATGTAGCGAGCCGATCCGGCTTGGCAAGATGGTCATTGAACCAGTCCAGCAGCGTGCGGAGTTCCGCGCGTTCCGCTTCCGGTAAGATCCGGCCGGGCCAGACCCGATAGGCGGCACGAAAAACGCCGGTCCGATGACCGTAGGGCGCGTGCCGCCACTCGGTGACAAAACGGATGACAGTCTCGGCCGGCATGATCGGCGAGTGAACCACTCAGATGGTTCACGCGCCGTTAGGATTCGCTGCAAATCGCGCAATTAGGCGCGATACCCCCGGCGGCGGATCGCCGCGCCGCCGCCGGACAGACACCTATCGCGAAGCGCTCTCCACGAACTCGTTATCGATGATCGAAGCGTATTCCGGCAGCATGTCATCCTTCTTCAGGAAGCCCGCCGCGACATTGAGCCGATCGCCGTTTTCGAGATCCTTCGGCGTGGTAATCGGCTTTTCCGGCTGGATAGCAACCAGCGCGTCATAGGACGCTGCCAGAACCTTCTCGTCGAAGGCGCTGAAATGCCTTTTCATGATCACCAGTGTCTCCGCCTTATGCGTGCGGATGAAGGTGAGCGCTGCGACCACGCCGTGGATGAATTTGGTACAGATCGAGCGATGCGCCGGACAGAAATCGGCGCGTGTCAGCACCAGCCCGGAGGAGACCGGCGAATAGTCCTTGGGCTCGCTTTTGGTGGTATCAGAGACCACCACAGCCGCTCCCGCCACCGTGGCGATTTGGGTGAAAGGGGGTCCCGAGACGAAGCCATCGACCGCCCCGCGATCGAAGGCGGCAACCTGGGCATCCGGACTCATCGGTGCGGTCGTGACAGTGTTGAGCGGCACACCCGCCTCTTGCGCGACGACTTTCAGTATGACGTCCGGAATGGCGCCGGCCCCGCCAATGGCGAAGGTATGCCCCTGAAGGATCTTGCCGCGCTCCTTGAGCGGCGCATTCGGATTGAAATGCGCCGCGTCGGCGATGGATTTGCGGATGACGATATCCTCGCCCGATTCCTGCGACTGTGTCGCCAGCGCGACGAGGTGCTGGCCGCGCGCCGTTGCGCGAGTGATCGTCGCCGCCGAGGCGTAAGCGAAATCGATAGAGCCAGCGATCACCGCATTGGTCGAGCCGACGCCCTGGATCTGCTGAACCTTGACCTCAAGGCCTTCCTTTTTCCAAAGTCCTTCATCATCGGCAACAAAGCGGCTCAAAAAGCCAAGATTGATTGCTGGAAGCGTCAGCGTCGTGTGCTCCATCGCCGTGTTGTCCGCCGCCTGGGCCGTGCCGGCGCCGAGCGCGACAAGCGCAACGGCCAGCAGCTTTTTCTCAATCCCCATCATCACTCCCTCTCCTTCGCTTCTTGATTTGCACGAGCCGACGCGCTCGGCTTCTCCTATTCTCACTCCGGCAATGCGATCGCATAACGCCGATCGATCACCGCATTCGCATCGAAATCGCCTTTGAGCATGCCTTGGGCGTGGAACCACGCGATCTGGTGTCCGATA
Source organism: Allostellaceae bacterium (assembly GCA_035573175.1). Taxonomy (GTDB): domain Bacteria; phylum Pseudomonadota; class Alphaproteobacteria; order ATCC43930; family CGMCC-115725; genus CAIKMD01. The sequence goes on along the minus strand of DATMZZ010000366.1, from coordinate 5,292 downwards.
TCCTTCACATCGATGCGCGCCTCGGCATCGAGATAGGTGATGCCGAGCTTGATATCGGCTTCGCGCTGGCCGGTATATTTGGCGATGATTGCCAAGATCTCCGGCGCGGTCGGACCGAAGCGCAGCTTTTGATCCGGCCCGATGAAGGCGTCGCAATAATCTTTAACGCCGCGCAACGAGGCGCGGAGAAAGCGTTTGAGCATATCGCCGCGCTCATTCGTCGCTTTTGTCGAGGTGAAGACCGCGGCCACCTGCCACGGCGTGTTATCGCCAACCCAGCCGAGCAGCTTGGCATCGCCGTGCTGGATCGACGGCATCGCGTAAGTTACGGGAATGATCGCCGTGTCGGCCGTGCCGCCGGTCACCGCGGCGATGCGATTGGCGTTCGATTGCAGCGGGAGCACCCGCACCGTCTTGCCATCGATGTGGAATTTCTCCTCGAGCAGGCCGAGGCTGTAATGCGGCGCACCACCGACCTGGCTGATCGCCACCGAATGGCCCGGCCAGTCGGTAAAAGCCTTGAGACCGCCCTCCCAGGCGCGGTTGGAGACCAGTACGGCTTGTCCCTGAAAGCCCGCGCGCTCGAAGCTTTCCGACGCCAGCATCTTCAGCGCACCCTGGCCGGCGAGCGTGTAGAAGCCGGCGGTCAGGCCGGTCGCGCCGATATCGATCGAGCCGGAGACCGTCGCCACGGCAATCGGCTCGGCGGAATCGAACACGACGTCCTGTATCTCGAGCCCTTCCGCGGCGAAATAGCCTTTTTCCTGCGCGATGAAGATCGGGCCCGCGCCGACGGTCTTGAGCAGCCCGACCTTGATCGTCTCCGCCCGAGCGCCGGCAGCAAGCACGAGGCAGCACGCGAGAACGAGCAGCGATGGGCGAAGGATCGAGATCATCGCGCGGTTTCGGGCAGGCCCCATTCTTCCAGCCGGCGCTCGGCCTCGCGCGCCGCAGCGTCGCTTTCCTCACCGAGACGCACGGCGACATGGCCGTTCTTCTGCGCGAAGCCGAGATACCGATAGGAGAGGCCGGTGTCGCGGATGAATTCCTGGAAAGCGCGCCACTCGTGGCGCTGCCAGTTCGGATAATTGAAATATTCGTCGAAGACCAGCACCGACCCCGGTCGCAAGCGCGGCGCGAGCATCCGCAGCACCGTCACGGTCGATGAGTAGATGTCGCAATCGACATGCAGGAAGGCGACGCTGTCATCCGGATGCGCGGCGAGAAAAGGCGGCAGCGTCTGCTCGAACCAGCCCTTATGCAGCGCGACATTGCTTGGCACCTCGGGCAAGGTGCCGCCGCGGCCGAATTTGCCCTTTTGCTCGAAGGTGCCGGCCCAGGCTTCGGGCAGGCCCTCGAAACTGTCGAAACCATGGAAGCGCCGCACGCTGTCGCGTGCGAGATGGCGCAGGCTCGCGCCATCGGCAACGCCGCATTCGATCATCAGCCCGTCGGGCGGCGCCTCGCCAGCGGCATGGCGCAGCAACGCCCAGCGATCCTCGAAGATCGAAGCATCGCCCATCTCGGCGCGGATGTAATCGACGCTTTGCTGCCGCGCGCGAAGCTGCAGCTCGGTGATGAGATAACGGCCGTGATATTTGAGGAAGAAGCGGCGGTAGAGCCGCTCCGACAACGGCATCGGCCGTATGTCGCCGGTTTTGCGGCCGAACAGACTCACTTCTTCTCCCCCTCGCCTTTCGCCGTCGCGACCTTGAGATAGATCAACAACGGATAAAGCGCAGAGAAGGTGGCGAGCGCAAGCCCATAGGCGCCCTCGCGATGACCTTTGCGCGCGACATAGGATTTCCAGAAGCGACTGAACACGCGGCGGACCGAATGCCCCATTGGCGGTATATCGCCACTATCGATCGCATCGAGCGCGGCAAGATCGGTATAGCGGTTGAGGCGCCGGAACATATCGCCGATATCGCGATCGACGTAATGGTCGAGCGTCGCGCCGAGCGTGCCGCGCCGGCCGGTCATGTCGATGCGCGGATGGACGCGGCCCGCACCCCAGCGCTTGGCACCGCGGCGGAAGAGGATCGGCTTGGCGGCAACACCGTTATAAGCGCCCCAGCCATAGCGCACACGATGCGTCCCGATATGATTGGCCATCGGCACGAGGAAGATGTCGCTGGCGCCTTGCGCGATCGCACGACGGATTTCCTGCGCCAGCGCCGCCGGCACGCGCTCATCGGCATCGATTTCAATGATCCAGTCGCTGCGGCATCGATCGAGCCCGGCATTGCGGCGCGGCCCTTCGAGCTCCCACCCGCCTTCCACGACTCGCGCGCCGAAGCTCCGCGCGATCTCCGCCGAGCGATCGGTCGAGCGATCGAGGACAACGACGAGATCATCGGCGAAGCGCAGCCGTTCGAGACAGGCGGCGAGCTGCGCCTCCTCATTGCGCGCCACCACGACGGCGGACAGCGAAGGCGCGCCTTGATGTGTGCGGGGGCCGGAGCCGTCCGATGCCATGAGGAGAAACTCCGCGATGCTAGGCCCTAGGTCAAGCCTATCCGGCAGGGCAAACCAGCTCGCGCTTGCCCTTTGGGCGAGAAACCGCCAAATCTGGAACTGGGAGAAATGCTGGAGGACTTAATGCGAAGATTCGGCTTGGCGACACTGGTCCTGGTGTTGGCGGCAGCGAGCGCGCCGGTGCAGGCGCAGCAATTCATCAATGTGCTGACCGGCGGCACTAGCGGCGTTTACTACCCCCTCGGCGTCGCGCTCTCCAACATCTACGCGAAAGCGCTGCCGAACGCGAAATCCTCGGCCCAGTCGACCAAAGCCTCGGTGGAGAATCTCAGCCTGCTGCAAGCCGGTCGCGGCGAGATCGCCTTCACCCTCGGCGACACGCTGAGCCAGGCCTGGCGCGGTGACACCGAAGTCGGCTTCTCGAAGAAGCTCGACAAGCTGCGCGACGTCGCCGCGATCTATCCCAATTACATCCAGATCGTCGCCACCGCCGGCTCCGGCATCAAGTCGCTCGCCGATTTGAAGGGTAAACGCATGTCGGTGGGTGCGGCGAAGTCCGGCACCGAGATCAACGCCCGTGCCGTGCTGAAGGCCGCGGGGCTCAGCTACAAGGATCTCAGCAAGGTCGAATATCTCGATTTCGGCGCCTCGGTCGATCTGATGAAGAACCGCCAGCTCGATGCGACGCTGATCTCGGCCGGGCTCGGCGTTTCGGCGATCCGCGATCTCGCCACCTCGGTCCCGATCGTTTTGATCCCGGTGCCGGCCGATACTGTCGCGAAAATCGGCGATCCCGCCTATCAGTCGACGGTCATTCCGGCGCACACTTATGAGGGCCAGAATGCCGACGTGCCAGCGGTCAGCATCCAAAACTATCTCGTCACCAGCAGCGATCTGAAGCCCGACCTCGTTTATGCCATGACCAAGGCGATCTTCGACAATCTCCCGACGCTGGTGGCAGCACATTCAGCGGCAAAAGCCATCACCTTGGAAAATGCGCCCAAGCCCGGCCCGGTGCCGCTCCATGAGGGTGCCGAGCGCTTTTACAAAGAAAAAGGCGTGCTGAAGTAAAGACTGGCGCGGGAGTTTTGAGTTGCAGTCCCATCCAGCGTCCTTCGACTTTGCTCAGGACGAGGGAAATCTCGTACGGCATCTTCCGGTGGATTACGCCACGCACACTATTCCTCACCCTGAGCCTGTCGAAGGGCGCTCGATGCTCTTGCAACCGGATCTGAGTTCCGTCGCATGACCGTTGAAGCCGTCGCCGCGCCTGAACCGCTGGTTGATCCCGAAAATCCCGCCGCCGGGCTGACCGCTCCCGGCCGCTCAGGCAAGGCGATCTATGTCATCGCCGTCGTCTTCAGTCTCTGGCAGATCTACACGGCGGCTTATTCGCCGTTCTCAAGCATCGTCATCCGCTCGGTCCATGTCGGCTTCCTGATGCTGCTGACTTTCGCGCTGATACGCTTCCGCTCGGGCGATAACGGCAAGGTGGCGGTGCCGTGGTACGATTGGTGCCTTGGCGGCCTCGGCTTCCTGCTCGGCCTCTATCATTGGGTTTTCGAGACCGAGCTCATTCAGCGCTCGGGCGAGCCGTCGAACATCGATCTCGCCGTCGGCTGTGCGGTACTGCTGCTCTTGCTCGAAGCCGCGCGGCGGCTGATGGGCTGGGGCCTGCCGGTGTTTTGCGCGATCTTCATCCCTTACGCGCTCTTCGGCCGCTCGCTGCCGCCGCCGCTGCTCAATCGCGGCTTCGGCTTCGATCAGGTGATCGATAACCTCTACCTCGGCACCGACGGTATCTACGGCACGCCGACCTTCGTCTCCGCGACCTACATCTTCCTCTTCATCCTGTTCGGCGCCTTCCTCGAGCGCGCCGGCATGATCCGGCTGTTCAACGATCTCGCCCTTGGCACGGTCGGGCATACGCAAGGCGGACCGGCGAAGGTCGCGGTGATCTCCTCCGGGCTTATGGGCACGATCAACGGCTCCGGCATTGCCAATGTGCTGACGATCGGGCAATTCACGATTCCGCTGATGCGCCGCTTCGGCTATCGCCCCGCTTTCGCCGGTGCGGTCGAGGCAACCGCGAGCATGGGCGGCCAGATCATGCCGCCGGTGATGGGCGCGGTCGCCTTCATCATGGCCGAGACGCTCAACATGCCCTATTCGACGATCGCGATCTCGGCCGCGATCCCGGCGCTCCTGTATTACGCCAGCGCTTTCTGGATGGTGCATCTCGAGGCGGGACGCGCGCATCTCATCGGGCTGCCGAAAGAGCAATGCCCGAGCGCGATTGGCGCGCTGAAGCGCGACTGGTATCTCGCCCTGCCCCTCGGCGCGCTCGTCTACATGCTGTTTGCCGGTTACACGCCGCTCTTCGCCGGCTGGGTCGGGCTCGCCCTCACCATGATCCTGATCCTCGGCAAAGCACTGGTCTCGCCGCTGGGCGCGGCGATGATGCGCGCCGGTTTCTGGATCGCGCTCGGGCTGGTCGGCGGCGCGCTGGTCATGAGCAACACGCTCGCGCTCGAGAGCACGCTTTTCCTGGCCATTGCCGGGGTTGGCGCGCTTTGCTTCTTCGCGCCCGATCGCGGCCACACCGTGCGCGTGATGGTCGATGCGCTCGCCGAAGGCGCCAAAAGCGCGCTCGGCGTCGGTATCGCTTGCGCGCTGGTCGGCATCCTCGTCGGCATTGCGACACTGACGGGCCTCGCCGGCGATCTCGCACGCATCGTTCTCGACTTTGCCGGCAACAGCCTCTTCGTGGCGCTGCTGATGACTATGATCATGGCGCTGATCCTCGGCACCGGC
>DATMZZ010000365.1:0-3722 GCA_035573175.1 Allostellaceae bacterium | reverse complement strand
CCGGTATAGGTCGCGGGGTTGGAGCGCGGCGTGCGGCCGATCGGCGACTGGTCGATATCGACGATCTTGTCGAGATGCTCGGTGCCGTCGATCCGGTCATGCGGCCCGGGATGCTCATGCGCGCCGTTGAGCTTGCGCGCGAGCGCTTTGTAGAGCGTGTCGATCACCAGAGACGACTTGCCGCCGCCCGAGACGCCGGTAACGCAGGTGAAGGTGCCGAGCGGGAAATCGGCGGTGATGTTCTTCAGATTGTTGGCGCGAGCGCCGACAACCTCGAGCCGCTGGCCGAGATGGCCGGGACGGCGCTGTGCCGGCACATCGATGCGGCGGCGGCCGGTCAGATAGTCGGCGGTGATGCTTTCCGGCTCTTTCATCACGTCGGCGGGCGCGCCGGCCGCGATGACTTTGCCACCGTGAATGCCGGCTTGTGGCCCGATATCGATGAGATAATCGGCGGCGCGGATTGCTTCTTCGTCATGCTCGACGACGATCACCGTGTTGCCGAGATCGCGCAGTCGTTTGAGCGTCGCGAGCAGTCGGTCATTGTCGCGCTGATGCAGGCCGATCGACGGCTCGTCGAGAACATAGAGCACGCCGGTGAGGCCGGAGCCGATCTGCGAAGCGAGGCGGATGCGCTGGCTCTCGCCGCCCGACAGCGTGCCGGAGGCGCGCGCCATGGTCAGGTATTCGAGACCGACATTGCGCAGGAAGCCGAGCCGCTCGTTGATCTCTTTGAGGATGCGCTGCGCGATATCGCGCTGCTTGGCGGTGAGCGCCTTAGGCAGTGCAGCGAACCATTCGCAGGCTTCGAGGATCGAGAAATCGCAGACCTGGCTGATATCGAGCTTGTTGATCTTCACCGCCAGTGCCTCGGGCTTGAGGCGGCGGCCGTGACAGGTCTCGCATTCGGTCGTGTTCTGGTAGCGGCCGAGTTCTTCCTTCAGCCAGGAGCTGTCGGTCTCCTTGAAGCGCCGCTCCATATTCGGGATCACGCCCTCGAACGGCCGTGTCGTCGTATAGGCCTTCGTGCCGTCGTCGTAGCGCATCGTGATCGGCGTCTCGCCCGAGCCGAACAGGACGGTCTTGCGGACTTTCTCCGGCAGATCCTTCCACGGCGTGTTGGTCGAGGCTTTGAAGTGCCGTGCGATGCTGTCGAGGGTCTGCGCGTAATATTGCGAACTCGATCCGGCCCAAGGCGCGATCACGCCTTCGCGCAAGGATTTGGCCTCGTTTGCGATGACCAGCTCCGGATCAAAGAACAGCTTGGTGCCGAGCCCGTCGCAGGCCGGGCAGGCGCCATGCGGATTGTTGAAGGAGAAAAGCCGTGGCTCGATCTCTGGAATGGTGAAGCCCGAGACCGGGCAGGCGAACTTCGCCGAGAAGATCGTGGTCTCGCCGCTATCCGCGTTCTCGGCGATGGCGATGCCGTCGGCGAGCTTCAGCGCGGTCTCGATCGAGTCCGCGACGCGATTACCCAAGCCGTCGCGGACGACGATGCGATCGACGACGACTTCGATATCGTGCTTGATCTGCTTGTCGAGCTTCGGCGATTCGTCGATCTCGTACATCTTGCCGTCGATCTTCACGCGCTGGAAACCGCGCTTCTGCAGATCGGCAAGCTCTTTGCGGTATTCGCCCTTGCGGCCGCGCACAATGGGGGCGAGCAGCAAGAGCCGCGTGCCTTCCTTCATCGACATGACGCGGTCGACCATCTGCGAAACGGTCTGGCTCTCGATCGGCAGGCCGGTCGTTGGCGAGTAGGGGATGCCGATGCGCGCATAGAGCAGACGCAGATAGTCGTAGATCTCGGTGACGGTGCCGACGGTCGAGCGCGGGTTCTTCGATGTCGTCTTCTGCTCGATCGAGATCGCGGGCGAAAGGCCTTCGATCAGATCGACATCGGGCTTCTGCATCAGCTCGAGGAATTGCCGTGCATAAGCTGAGAGGCTTTCGACATAACGGCGCTGGCCTTCGGCATAGATCGTATCGAAAGCGAGCGAGGATTTGCCTGAGCCCGAGAGCCCGGTGATGACCACCAGGCTGTCGCGCGGCATATCCACATCGACATTTTTGAGATTGTGTTCGCGAGCGCCGCGAACGCGGATGTATTGCATATGCCGGAAAATAGGAGCGCCAAACACGCTTGGCAATGTTCTATTTCTGTTCTAGAGTGCAAATAGCCACAACAATCCCTTGGGAGCATCGGCCATGGCCGGCAGCGTCAACAAAGTCATTCTCGTCGGCAATATCGGGCGTGATCCGGAAATCCGCTCGACCCAAGACGGCACGCGCATCGCCAACCTCTCGCTCGCGACCTCGGAGACGTGGCGTGATCGTAATTCGGGCGAGCGCAAGGAAAAGACCGAATGGCATCGCGTCGCCGTGTTCAACGATCGGCTCGTCGAGGTCATCGAGAAATACGTGAAGAAGGGTGCCAAGCTCTATATCGAGGGCCAATTGCAGACGCGCAAATGGACCGACAAGGAAGGCCAGGACCGCTACACGACCGAGGTCGTGCTCGGCCGCTTCAATGGCCAGCTCACAATGCTCGATGGCCGCAGCGGCGGCGAGGGCTTTTCCGGAGGCCCGGATGATGACATGGCGCCTGCGCCCCGGGCGGCCTCGGGCGGCATGAGCCGCGGCGGCGGACGCGCGCCGGCGACACAAGACCTCGACGACGAAATCCCGTTCTGAGTCGACTCGTCCCGGAGATTGTTTAAAGAGCGGCCGCCCGTTGCACGGCCGCTCTCTTTATGAGCTAAATACAACATTGGCCCGGGCCAACCGGGCTTACGACGTTATTCATTCCCGAGGGAGGGAGCGATGTCGAAGCGCAAAGACGCGTCTGGAGTAGGTCGTCGTGGGTTCCTCAAAGGTGCAGCTCTCGCCGGTGCCGCGACGACAGTCGTCGCGCCGCTCGGCGCGATTGCTCAACCGCAAGCGCCGAAGCGGCTGAAAGCGCCGCAAGGCATCTCGGCGATCCAGAAGGCTGCCGAGACCAGCAAACCGGTTCAAATCGCCGATCTGCCGAAAGGCGCCGAGCATCTCGTCTCGCCGACCAGCGGCTCCGACTTCATGGTCGATGCCTATAAGTCGCTGGGCATCGAATACATCGCCTCGATGCCGGGCTCGAGCTTCCGCGGCTTGCAGGAATCCTTCATCAACTACGGCAAGAACAGCGCGCCGGAATGGCTGACCACGCTGCACGAGGAAATCTCGGTGGCGATGGCGCAAGGCTATGCCAAGGTCGAAGGCAAGCCGATGCTCAATCTGGTGCATGCCACGGTCGGTCTGCAGCATGCTTCGATGGCGATCTACAACGCCTATGCCGATCGCGTGCCGATTTGCCTGATCACGGCGAATATTGCCGACGCGACCTTGCGGCGCCCGGGCGTCGAAGTCGATCACACGGTGCAGGACGGTCCCGTCATCGTTCGCGACTACACGAAGTGGGATGATTATCCCGGCGGGTTGCAGCATTTCGGTGAATCGACCGTGCGCAGCTACCAGATCGCGATGACGCCGCCGATGGGCCCGACGCTCATCGTCGCCGACAGCGCGATGCAGGAAGATCCGATTCCGGAAGACGCTAAGCTGTCGATTCCAAAGCTGCCGCGCTTCGCACCGGCGGTGGGCGATTCCGGTGCCGTCGCCGAGCTCGCAAAGATGCTGGTTGAGGCCGAGAACCCGGTAATCATGGCCGATCGCGGCGTCCCCGGGCC
>DATMZZ010000364.1:0-10314 GCA_035573175.1 Allostellaceae bacterium | reverse complement strand
TTGCCGTGGCCCGAAGCCGCAGCGACGTTCACGGTCCAGTGGCAGGCGCCGCTGATGTTGCAGGCGCGGCCGGCCTCGATCGTCTGATAGGCGCCGACCTTGTTGCCGAGCTGATGGCCCGAGCCGGTGGACGAATCCATCGTTTCCTGGAAGATGTAGTCGAGGCCTTCAGCCTTGAAGTAGCCCTTTTCCTCGGCGACCCATTCCTGCAAGCGGAAATGCGGTGCGATGACGAATTTTTCCATGTCAGTTTCCTCCTCTTATCAGCAGCAAGCGTTGAAAATCGCGGTGTCGGCGTCGTGTTCGGCGACACGCCGGGCGCGGATCATCTTCACGTGATCGTCCATCAAGCGCCGCGCCGCGCTCGGATCGTGAAGCTCGATCAATTTGACGAGGTCGCGATGCGCCGATTGCACGTGCAACGCGACATCGCGTGTGAGGGTGGGATTGCGGCTCGGCCATGAGACATGCTGCAGCGATTGGAGCTGCACGGCGAGCACGCGGTTATGCGATGCTTCGGCGACGGCGAGGTGGAACTCGGCGCCGTTCTGGGTGAAAGCGGCAACATCGTCGATCGCCTTGTCGCCTGCGTCGAGTACGGCTTTCAGCCGCGCGATATCGGCTTTGGTCGCGTGCTCGGCGGCGAGTTCGGCGGCGAGAGTCTCGACCGCGCGCTGCGCGTCCATGATCTCGGCGACATCGATGCCGGTGAGTTCGAGTTGAACAGCGAGGGCTTCGGCGAAACGCCGCGGATCGCCGTGCGCGATGCGCGCGCCGCCGCCTGAGCCGACTTTGATTTCGACGATGCCGAGGGCCTCGAGGGTGCGAAGCGCGTCGCGCGCGACCATGCGCGAGACGCCGCGCTGATCGGCGATGTCCTGCTCGCCGCCCAGGAAGTCGCCGGGCTGCAGCCGCTTCTCGAACAGCGCCTGGCGCACTTCGGCAACAAGCTGCGCCGACAGGGTCGGGCGGCCGGATCCCTGTTTTCCGGGCATCGTGCGGAAGAGCGGATGGACCGACATGTGCGGCTGACCACCTCGGCGTAAAAGATATTAAAGATAATATATTTGATCCGCCGGCCTCTGCAAGGGCTTCGTGAAGCCCCGGCTAATCGGCCAATTTGCGCAGCCACAGCTGGTAAAGTGGTATGCCGTTCAAGGGCTTCACGCGCGGCGCGTAACAGTTGACGAATGCGTCGATGCCGATTTTCGGTGTGGCCAGCGGGTTGTCGTAAAGGTCCCAGAGGTAGTCGTCGCACACGATCACGCCGCCTCGGCGACAGAGATCGAAGGCCAATACGAGGTCGCCCAGCACCTCGAAGGCGTGATGCCCGCCATCGACATAGATGAAATCGAAGGATGCGCCGTGGCCTTCGGCGATGAGCTTTGCCATCGCGAGACGCGATGGCGATTTGATCTTGTGAACCTGTAGCCACGGCCGCGGCGCCTTGGCAAGCGCGACATTGCGATCGAACCGCGCCTCGATCACCGGCATCGCAGCCCGGTCGTGCTCGATGCCGCCTTGCCAAGTGTCGATACAAAACAAACTGGCGGGCGTATTGGCAGCGAGTGCATGCTCCATCATCCAGACGGTGCTGCGGCCTTCATAGGAGCCGATCTCGAGCAGCTTGGTCGCATTGGGCAATAGCTGCGGAAACACCTGGGCCCAGATCGGTGCGTTGGCGCTGAACCAATCTTCCGAAAATTCGTATGCCGCTTCGGCCATCATCCCCCCGGTCGTTAAGCGTCACTCGATTTGACAGGTCGCGCGCTCAAGCGGGCGCGCGCATCTCTAATGCTTTGAAATGGTTGGCTTGGTACAAGGATTGCTCCTTTCACGGCAGAGGCTTGGGCTTTGCGAAAGGATGGTGTCATGCCTGGCCATAAAGATCCTCATGCGGCGCACGCGCGATATTTTGCGATCGCGTTCGTCGCTCTCGTTTGTTTGATTCTCGTCGGCACGCTCGCCCTCGTCGGCTAGCGCGATCTAATTGAGCAGCGATCTAGTCTAATAAGGTTTGGGCCCAATCGCGCGGCAGCGCGCCGCTGTCGAGACCTTTGCCGACGTAGTAGCTCCACAGCTTCGACGCGTGTGAATCGCGACGGAAGTCGTGACGGAACGCGTCCATTTCCTTTGCCGTGAGCGGCATCACCTTGCCGAGCGTCGCCGCACGGTAAAGCGCTTCCGCGTTCTCGACGAAATGCACGCAGTCGCTGAGCAGCGACGGCAGATCCTCGGCGACGACGACTTGGCCATGCGCGCGGATCAGCATCGCCTGATGCGGACCCAAGGTATCGGCAACGCTGCGGCCGAGCTCGGGCGAAGAGACATGGCTCGGATCGGGATGGGTCGGGATGCCGCTCTCCCAGCGTACCGCATGATTCTTGATCGGCACGAGCTGCGCGCCCTCGACCAGCGAGAAGGTCGTGGTGAGATCATGATGGAAATGCGCCACCGCATTCACCTCGGGCCGGGCGCGGAAAATCTCGGTGTGGATGAACACCTCCGAAGGCGGCCGCGCGCGGTTCGAGCGGTCGAGCGATTTGCCGTCCATGCCGCAGACCAGGAGATGCTCCGGTCGAAGCTGCGCGCGGCTCTGATCGACCGGCTGGATCAGGAAGGTCTCGGTGCCGGGAATGCGTACGCTGATATGACCGCTATAGCCGAGGATGTTCTCGGCATTGAGCAGCAATGACACGGCCGCAACCTGGTGACGAAGGCTTTGTTCGATATCGCTCATGGTGAATCGAGAGTAGGGCGCCGCTAAGATAGGTCAAGCAACAGGGGGAAATCGCGTGAATCGCTTTATTTCGATCGCTCTCGCTTTCATCGCGCTTGCTGGTGCGCCGGCGCGCGCTGCCGATCATGTCGTCGTCGGCAAGGCCGTCGCCGCGCTCTGGGCGTTCGTTCCGGCCGATGTCGGCGTGCATGAAGGCATCTTCGCCAAATACGGCCTCGATGTCGAAGTCCTCAATCTCGGCAATGCGCCGCGGTTGCATCAGGCGATGACCGCGGGCAGCGTCGATTTCGCGATGAGCAGCGGCGCCGATCTCGCTTTCGCCGCCAAGGGCGAGCCGGCGCGCGCGATCGCCGCGTTGGCGACCGATCCGCGCAATGTCTCGATCACGACTTTGGCGGATTCGCCGGTCAAGACGGTCGCCGATCTCAAAGGGCAACGCATCGCGATCTCTGGCGCCGGCTCGATCAGCGAATGGCTGGTGCGGCAGATGGCAATCCAGGAGGGCTGGGGCAAAGACGGCGTGACTCCGACGCCGCTCGGCTCGAATGACGCCAACCTCGCGGCGCTGCGCACGCATCAGGTCGCGGCCATGTTTGCCTCGGTCGAGGCCGCGCTGCAGCTCGAGGCCAAGGGCATCGGCCGTATCGTCACGACCATGGGCAAATACGCCCCGATTTTCCACGCGCATATGATATTCGTGCGCAAGCCGCTGCTCGATCAGAATCCGCAGCTCGTCGATCGTTTCCTCAAAGGCTTCTTCGCCTCGATCGCCTTCATGAAGACGAATAAGGAGAAGACCTCGGAGATCGCGAGCGCGTCGCTGCATGTCGACCGCGCCATCGCCGACAAGGTCTACGACCAGCAGGTCGACATGCTCGAGACCGACGGCCATATCAATCCGGCGGCGGTCGAGCTGATGAAGAATTCCTTCCTCGAAATGGGCATGCTGCAAACCAAGCCGAGCAACGATCAGATCATCGACACGCGGTTCTTGCCGGTCAAACCGTAAATACGATCGTCATTGCGAGCGAAGCGAAGCAATCCAGTCGTCGATACTGACTGGATTGCTTCGTCGCGCTGCGCGCTTCTCGCAATGACGGCTTTTATTTGTAGAGGTCCGGCCACTTGGCGCGGATCTTCGCCGCGAATTCCGGCGAGGTCATCGCGACCTTCGGGAAGTGGTCGTAGTGCTCGTAGGGCTTGCAAGCGTCGATCACCATGCGTGAATTGGTGAGTTTCGAATAATCGAACACCATCGTATCGAGCCGCGACGACCAGCAATTATCGAGCATGGTCGTGCGCGTCTTCGGATCGCAGCGCGTGCCCATCGCCCAGATCACGTCGTGAATGTCGGTCGGGTCGACATCCTCGTCGACGACCACGATCCAGCGGCTGATATAACCGACCGACGCGACTTGGCTTGCGACCAACCCGACTTGCGTCGAATGGCCGTGATAGCGCTGCTTGATCGAGACGACGCAGAAAGTGCGGCCGGCGCCCGCCTGATGCAGCCAGGCGCCGCGCACATCGGGAATGCCGGCGCCTTCAAGCGCATCGAGCAGCGCCGCCGAGCGCAGGAAGCAGCGCTCGAACAGATGCGAATGGGGCGGCTTGTTCGAGGCGGCGCAGGTGAGGATCGGATCGTTGCGGTGATAGATGCGCTTGATGCGGATCACCGGCTCGTCTTTCGCCTCGCCGGCGTAATACCCGTGCCATTCGCCGAACGGCCCTTCCAGCGTCGTCTCGGTCGGCGAGATCTCGCCCTCGAGAACGATCTCGGCGCGCGCCGGGAAGGGGAGGCCGGTCGCTTCGCCGGTGACGAGCTCGATCGGCCGATCCATCAGCCCGCCCGCCCATTCATATTCCGGCATCGCGTCAGGCATGGTGTAGCCTGCGGCGAGATAGGTGATCGGATCGCAGCCAACGATGATCGCGACCGGACAGGGCTTGCCGGCTTTCAGATATTTGTCGCGATGGATGCGGCCCTGCTTGCCGTTGGAGATGTAGGAAGCGCAGGTATTCGCGCCTTTCACCTGCACGCGATAGGTGCCGACATTGACGCGGCCCGTATCGAGATCGCGGGTGACGACGCCGCAAGCGGTGCCGATATAGCGCCCGCCATCGTCCTCGTGGTGGATCGGCACCGGGAATTTCAGCATGTCGACTTCATTATCGCGCACGATGTTCTCGGTGATGGGGCCGCTATCGACCATCTTCGGCTCGATGCGCTTGAAGCTCTTTTTGATCTGCTTGCGGAAATGATCGAGCATTTCCTTGCGGTCGTTCGATAAAGTCGGCTCCATGCCGAGCACGAGCGCCAGCCGAAACGGCGAGCCGAACATGCCGTAGAGGCACTGATAGTTCTTCGGATATTCGGGAATTTCGTCGAAGAGCAGCATCGGCGATTTCTCGACTTTTTGCCGATAGAGCACTTCGGCCACCGCGCCGAGCTCGCGATCCCAATGCGCGTCCTTGACGCGCGCCAGCTCGCCCTTGGCCTCGACCGCTTTGATGAATTCGCGAAGATCGTTCTGCGGGATGGGATCTGAAAGAACTGCCACGGAATACTCCCTTTTTCTTTAATTCGTCATGGCCGGGCTTGTCCCGGCCATCCATGTGTTTCTAAAGCGCGTCTAGCCACGCGGTGAGGCAGGCGTTGCCGTGCTGGACCGCGGCGGGGGCGAGTTCTTGGGATTGAGCGCGCAGCGTGGGTACCGCGATCTTCGCGGTCGCGAGCTCCATCGTGTGGCCGACATACCAGCGCTCGAGGCCCTTGGCTTCGGCCTCGATGTGGAATTGCAGCGCCAGCGCATGCGTGCCGACGCTGTAAGCTTGGTTCTCGCAGATCGCGGTCGAGGCGAGGTGCGTTGCGCCCTGCGGCAGATCGAAGGTGTCGCCATGCCAATGCAGCACCGGCCCGCTGCCGAGCGGTTTGAGCACGCTGCGCGTGCCCGCCCCGGTCAGCGTGATCGGCGCCCAGCCGAGTTCTTTCGTCTGTGCCGGATAGACGCGTGCGCCGAGCGCTCGCGCCATGAGCTGAGCGCCGAGGCAGATGCCGAAGATCGGCAGCTTCGCGGCGAGGCGTTTCTCGATGAAGCGCAGCTCGGCGTTGAGGAAGGGATAGAGCGCTTCCTCATAAGCACCGATCGGGCCACCGAGAACGAAAAGCGGCGCCGCCGTGTCATGCGGCAGCGCGGCGAGATCCTCGGTCGCGGCGTCGATGTAACGAATGTCGTGGCCGCGCGCGTTGAGCACGCTCTCGAAACTGCCGAGATCCTCGAAGGCAATGTGGCGGATGGCGAGGATCGTGCTCATTGCCCGGCTTCGGTAACCCCCGCAGTCGCTTGCAGCTTGCGCGGCGTGATCAGGCACCAGGCCCAGCCGCAAAGCTGCAGCGTGATCATCACCGCGAAAGCGAGCTGGTAGGCGAGGGCAGGGTAATGTCCCGGCTCGGTCGCGGGCACCAGATCGATGACGAGGCCGATGGCGAATTGCACCAAGAAGGCGCCAACGAAGAAGAAAGAATTGAGGGCTGTGGTGGCACGGCCGGTCATCGCCGCCGGGAAATATTGCGACAGGATCGGATAGCAGAGCGTGTTGACGTTGGAGAGCAGGCCGATGCCGAGGATAACGCTCCACAGGCCGATGCCGGTCGGCAGAAGCAGCGGCGTCAGCGTGCTGATGTAGACCGCGGAGCCGACCTGCACGATGCGGGTCAGCGGCACGTTGCGCTTGCCGAGCTCGGTGGCGATGAAGCCGACGAGGAAATAGCTCGCGATCTGTAGGAGGCTGAGGATGAGGAGATGGCTGGCGACGGATTGTGCGTCGAGCGCGCCGACATCATGCAGCCACGGCCCGGCCCACAGGCTTTGGAAGGCCATGGTGCTGCCGGTGGTCGAGAGATAGAGCGGCGCAAAGCGCCAGAACAAGCGATCGCGATAGATCGCCGCCATGCCTTTGAGTTGGTCGCCGAGCGTCTCACCTTTCGGCGCCTTGCGCTTCTCCGGCACCACGCCGAACAGCACCAGCGAGCCGATGAAGCTGATGATGGCGACGGCGACGAGCAGATGATGCCAGTCGAGCAGATAGAGCAGATATTGCGTCGGCAGGGTCGCGGCGAGCGAGCCGAGCGCGCCAAGGCTCATGACAAAGCCGTTGAAGAACGGCCAGCGCGAGGCCGGGAACCACAGCGTCACCGCCTGGATCGAGGTCATCAGCCCGCCGGCGGCGCCGATCCCCATGACAACGCGGCCGGTGATCAGCACCGGCCAGCTCGTGCCGAGCGCGAAGATGATCGCGCCAATGCCGGCGATGACGATGAGCACGGCCTGCACGCGCCGCGGCCCGAAACGGTCCATGAGTAGGCCGAGCGGTGCTTGGAAGAGCGCCGAGACAAGGAAATAGACCGAGATCAGCAGGCCGAGCTGCCCGGCGCTGAGGCTGAGCTGCGCGATGAGATAAGGCGCAAGCACCGCGTTGACGGTGCGATAGTAATTGCAAAGCGCGAAGACCAGCGCGAACGGCACCAGCACGGCGAGAACGGGGAAGCGAACAGCGATCGGCGTATCGCGCGGGATTTCGGTCATTGGACGTAGTCTAGAAAATATCGCGCGATGATGAAGCTAGTTTTCCCGCTCCGCCCTTGAGGGCGGAGAGGATAGGGTGAGGTGGGTGGAAGGCGGTGTCGATATCGCGTAGTCGAGGCACACCTCACACTTTCCCATCGCTTTGCGATGGGCCCCTCGCCAACCGCTCTTCGCGGTTGGCCCCCGCTCTGCGCGGAGAGGGGTTCTAAATGTAGAACAGGAAGCGTGCGGTGGTCTCGACGGCGGGCTGGACGACGCGGCCGAGGGGCGGGCTGAGATCGAGCGGCTTCAGGATCATCTTCACCGCCATCTCGTAGGGGAAGGCGGAACGGCCGATGCGCCGGAAGCTGGCGCGGAATTCGTCATAGGCTTCCTCGGTGAAAGGCTCGTCCGGATTGCGCACGAGGAAGACGTGTTTGAAGGCGATATAGGCATCCTCGGCCTTCACATCGGTGCTGCGCTTCCAGAGCTGGCGCAGGATCGCGACGCGGCCCGGCCGCTCGCGGTCCTTGTAGTCGAGGAAGTAGCGATAGAAGTGCTTATAGTGGCGCACCTCGTCGGAGCTGATATTCGCGGTGATCTGCTTCAGTACCGGCTCGGACGCGGCCTCGGAGAGGGTGCGATAGAAGGATGATGTGCCGGTCTCGACAACGCAGCGCGCGACCATCTCGAGCGCATGGTTTTCGGCGAGCGCCTCCATCGTGCATGCCCGGCCATATTCGTCGAAGAAGCCGCGATAGGCGCGCTCCCAATCGAATTCCGGCCACACTGCCTGGACATAGCGCTTCAGCGCCGTGCCATGCTGAACCTCTTCATGCTCCCAGAAATTGGCAAGCCAGTTCTCGATCTCGGCGTCTCCCTGGAAGAACTCGATCAGATTCTTCGTATAGAGATCCGAGGTAATCTCGACAAAAGAAGCGGCGGCGAGCAGATAGAAGAGTTCGGTGTTGTCGTGGATCAGAGAGGCATCGATCGAATCATAGGCAATGTCCTCGACAGACCAGTCGGCGCCACCTACGCGCCCTTTGACTACGCTGTCCTTCATCATTTCAATGCCCCTGCTTTTTCCCATTGCCGGCAAAGGCGACACGTTCATTTTATAGGCAACGCTAGCTTAGGTCATTCCTTTAGAGAGATAGCCTAGTTCTGCGTCCAGTCGTTGCCCCCACTCGGCATGGCGACCATGCCGCGAACGCATTGCAAGGATTGACGAATCGGCTGAATCGGCTGTGGACACTACCCGGATCGCGACTTATCCCGAGTTCTGGCACCATTACTTGCGCGAGCACGCGAAGCCGGCGACCCGCGCCTGGCATTATTTAGGCACCAGCCTCGCGGTTCTCTGCTTGGTTGCAGCCCTGTTGCTGCGCCTGCCTTGGTTCCTGCTGGCATCGGTTATCCTCGGCTACGCACCCGCCTGGATCGGCCATTTCACCAGCGAGCACAACCATCCGGCCACATTCCGCTATCCGTTGTGGTCGTTGGTGAGCGATTTCCGCATGTTCGGTGTCTGGCTTAGCGGCCGACTTCCGCGCGAGTTGGCCGCGGCCGGTGTCAGCGAACGCGCGAAGCGTTAGAAGCCCGCGCGACAATAAAAAGGCCGGCGCCTGACTTTGTGTCAGGGCCGGCCTTTTCAGCCTCCCGTGCTTTAGCGCGGCGAAGGCTGGCCTCCGTAATTACTGCTGCTGGGTCCCATAGGTACGGTGCTGCGGCGAGGAATTGATCGCCGGATTCTGCCGCGCCGTGCCGCAGCTCGGATTATCCGGGGTGCAATTCGGGCCGCCGCCCTGGGCCTGTTGCGGCGAGCCGTTGTTGAACGGATTGCCGGCGCCCGACGAGGTCATGCCGCCCGAGCCGCTCATGCCCGAGCCGTACATGCCGCGAGATCCGCTCGGCGCCATCGCGCTGCCACCGCCGCTCGCGAGTTGCTGACGATTGAGCTGCATCGTCTCTTGATTCTCTTTCGCGTCATTGCCGCTGCTGCGCGAGCTCGCCATGTGATGCGACTTCGCCTTGGATGCGCTCTTCGCTTTGCCGGTCGAATGACGCATGTTGCTCGACTGATCCATGCTGCCGCTCGATTTATCCATGCTCATCGAGCCGGATCGATTCATGCTGCCCGATTGATTCATCATCGTGCCCGACGAGCCAGTGGATGTGTGTGGCGCACCTTCAGCGGGACCTTTCGCCGCCGGCGTCGGGGTCGAATTGTTGATGGTCGAGCCGTTAGCGCCGGCTGCGCCTGATTGTGCTTGTGCGAAGGCGGTACCGGCCGTGAGGAGGGCGATGGCCGCCACATAAGTAAAGGTCTTCATGACATTTTTTCTCCACATGCGGTGAGATAGAACTCGGCGCGTTCGTGGCGCCACCTGATCCCTAAACGCGAAGCCAAGTTAGGGGTTCCGCAAGGACGCGGCCGGTAACCGGGCTTTGAAGCCGTAGGGTCGAGGAGATAAGCTTGGCTATCCGCCGGGGGGATGGAGATTCGCATGACGACACCGCACACAGCCGCGACGACGATCGATCCGATCAGCGACGGCGCGATCGATGCGTTCGGCGATTTCGATAATCGCTATCTGCGCCAGGGGGTCGCCCGCAACGATCTCGCCAGCCTGCCGGTCATCGATATTTCGCCCTTCATGCAAAGCGGCAGCGAGGCTGCACGCGACGAGGTCGCAAAGCAGATCCGCCAAGCTTCGATCGATATCGGCTTTTTCTATGCCAAGGGACATGGCTTCAGCGCGGCCGAGCTGCGGGCGCTGCTCGATTGGGGCTTGCGCTTCTTCCATCTGCCGCGCGCCGAGAAGGACAAGCTGTTCTGGAAGAACGATCCCGGTCGCGGCTATGTGCCGCCTGGCGGCCTCAATCCCGATGCAAATAAGGACAAGGCGCCGGACCTCAAAGAGCGGCTCTATTTCGCGCGCGAGTTTGCTTTGGACGAAGCCGAACATCGCGGCGCTTTCCCGCCCGGGCCGCATCAATGGCCGG
>DATMZZ010000363.1:0-2306 GCA_035573175.1 Allostellaceae bacterium | reverse complement strand
TTCGTCATCGCGACCGACATGGTGAAGCCGCCCGGCGTCACCATGTTACGAAAAGGTGACACGGCGGCGATGCGTTCGATCGCGCGCAGCAGCGCCGGTACGTCGTTGCTCGCAAAACCGCGCAGCCACCATGCGCCCGGCCCGATGATTTCGATCGGCTCACCGGGAAAGAGCTCGGCCATCGCGTTATCGGCGCGGCGGCTCATTTCGCGTCGTGGAAGATCACGCCAAGCGTCATGCGCGCGCCGGAGCGCAGCTCGCTGACGCCATGGCGCATCGTCACGCGGGTGAAGCCGCGCGCCGAAGTCACGGGCCGTTGATTGACCGCGAAGATCACCGCATCCCCCTGACAAAGCGGCACCACCTCGGCGCGCGATTGCATGCGGGCACGCTGCTCGACGAGAACGAACTCGCCGCCGGTAAAATCGGTCTCGGGCTGCGACAGCAATACGGTCGCCTGCAAGGGAAACACGTGCTCGCCGTAAAGATCCTGATGCAGCCGGTTGTAGTCGCCCGCGCGATAGCGCAGCAGCAGCGGTGTCGGCCGCGCTTGTCCCGCGCGGTGACAACGCGCGAGGAACGCCGCGTGATCGGGCGGATAGCGCACGTCGACATGCATCGCCTCGTGCCAGCGATTGGCAATCGGCGCGAGTAGCGGATAGAGCGCGGTGCGCAGCGCGGCGATCAATGGCGGCAGCGGATAGGCGAAGTATTGATACTCGCCCTGGCCATAACCGTGCCGCGCCATCACCACGCGGCTGCGGAAGCGTTTCGCCTCGTCATACTGCGCGGCAAGCGACGCGCATTCTTCCGCCGTGAGCAACGGCACCGCCGCATAGCCGCTCGCATCAAGCGACGTCGCGATTGTCGCCGCATCGAGTGCGGCGACACGCGTCGCGACGTCGTGCTCTGGCGTTTCCTGCTGGCGTGCGGTCGCGGTCACGCGCGCGCCTCGCGATCGAGCAAGGCTCGTTTGCGTGCGATGCCCCAGCGATAACCCGAGAGTGCGCCATCGTTGCGCAGCACGCGATGGCAGGGGATCGCGACGGCGAGCTTGTTGGCGGCACAGGCGCTCGCGACCGCGCGCACCGCGCTCGGCATGCCGACGCGCTTTGCGAGTTCGCTGTAGCTCAGCGTCTTGCCCGCGGGGATGCGGGCGAGCGCCGCCCAGACGCGCTGCTGGAACGCCGTGCCGCGAATATCCAGCGGCAGGTCCGCGCCTTTCGCGGGCCGTTCAATGAGCCCGACGACTTTCGCGACCAGCTGCTCGAAATCGCGATCGCCGCCGATCAGCTCGGCCTTGGGGAAGCGATCCTGCAGCTCGTGCAGCAATTCCTCCGGATCATCGCCGAGCGAGATCGCGCACACGCCGCGCTCCGTCGCCGCGACAAGGATCGCACCGAGCGAGCATTGCCCGAGCGCGAAGCGGATCACCGCATCCTTGCCGCCGGCGCGGAAGGCTTTCGGGCGCATGCCGAGCATCGGCGCCGTCGCGGCATAGAAGCGGCCGCTCGAATTGAAGCCCGCGCCATACGCGGCTTCGGTCACCGTGCCGCTGCGGCCGAGCTCGCTGCGCAGCCGCTCGCCCCGTCGCGCCGCGGCATAGGCTTTCGGCGTGACGCCGGTCGCGGCTTTGAAGACGCGGTGGAAATGAAAGCGGCTCATGCCGGCGATCTCGGCGAGGATCTCGAGGCTCGGCTCGCTCTCCGCCGTCTCGATCATGCGGCAGGCCTTGGCGATCATCGCCGCTTGCTCGGCGCCCGGCGCGGGCGCGTCGGGACGGCAGCGCTTGCACGGGCGGAAGCCGGCGCGCTGCGCCGCCTCGCGGCTCTCATAAAAAGCAACGTTCTCGCGATTGGGCCGGCGCGCGCCGCAAGACGGCCGGCAATAAACGCCGGTGGTGCGCACGGCATAGAAGAAAGTGCCATCCGCTGACGCATCGCGGGCGCAGAGCGCGCGCCAACGCGCGTCGTCGCTCGCAAAGCGCGGCCGCGCGATCTCGGTGCTGTGTGCCATGGCTTCGATCATAGCATGCTCCTTCCTAGATATTGGGGCGAAATGCCGATGCGCCATACTTGGCCATCCGGCCCGCCCGAACACTCCGGGGCTTGCTATTGAATTCGGATTTTCAGAGGCGGCCGGCCAGCCCACGATGCGGCTTGTCCGGGGGGAGGAATAGAATTACCGTCTATACAAATTCCGACGGAGGAAATGATGGGCAAGCTTCGGCATTTGGCGATCGTCGTGAAGGATCTCGAAGCGTCGTGCCGCTTCTACGAGAAATGCTTCGACATGAAGCGCGCCTT
>DATMZZ010000362.1:0-3437 GCA_035573175.1 Allostellaceae bacterium | reverse complement strand
ACACATTCGCCGGAATTCTCGATGCTGGAATGGTATCGCACCGGCGCGACGTATCTCGATCTCGTTGCCGATTGCGAGGCGCTGCTGCGCGCCTCCGGCGCGCGCCTGATGACGTGGCAGGGGCAAATCTGCGATCCGCATGGCATTTGGGAGCGGCTGACCATCGCGGAGGCTTTCAGCCGCCATTGCGGTATCGATATTCTGGCGACGGTCGATGATGTCGGCGCGCTCGCTGCCGCGGCGCAGCCGCTGGGCATCGCGCCGCATCAAGGCGATAGCTGGGAGGATTTGTTCTTCCGCATCTTTCTCGCCGCGATCGAACCAAAGCTCGGCATCGGCGTGCCGACCGTGCTTTACGATTATCCGATCGAGATGGCGGCGCTCGCGCGGCCCAAAGCGAGCGATCCGAAGCTATGCGAGCGGTTCGAGCTTTATGTCTGTGGGCTCGAACTGGCCAATGCTTTCGGCGAGCTGACCGATGCCGCCGAGCAGCGCCGGCGCTTCGAAGCGGATGTGGCGAAGAAGCGCGAACTCTATGGCGAGACCTATCCGGTCGATGAGGATTTCCTCGCGGCGCTCGAGCACGGGATGCCGGAAAGCGCCGGCATCGCATTGGGTTTCGACCGGCTGGTGATGCTCGCCTCCGGCGCCACGCATATCGACGACGTATTCTGGGCGCCGGTCGTCTAGAAGCGGCGCTACTGCTTCTTCAGCGTATAGACCCAGTCGTTGAGGCCGACTTTGACCGTCGTCTGATCGACGAAATGCCAATCGAATTCGCAGCCGGTCTCGAGCGTCGTGAAGGCGCTGCCCTTGAAGCCGAGCCGTGCGGCGAGCTTGCCGGGGTCGAGCGCCGGCTCGCGCTCGCGCATCTCGCCAAACGCGCCTTCGAACAGATCGGCCGCTGGATATTCCTTCAGCTGATAGCGCGGCCGCTGGCAGCCGAAGGCACGCGGGCCCGTGATCTCCGTCGGCTTGATCGATACGAGCTTGCCGAGGAGTGAGTCGCGTTCGGCTCGGTTCGGCTTGCGCGCGGCGGGCGATGCCCACGGTGCAACCACGGCCGAGGTGAATTTCCAATTGCCGAGGTAGAAGGGATCTGCGGCCGATGCGGGAGAGAGCAGCACCGCGAAGAGCACGAAAACGATGAACGCTGTGCGAGTGCGCATGTCACGCTTCTATCACGCAGGCTCCAAGGCTGAGAAGTGCGGCTTCCGCATTCGGCCGCCGCAAGATATGCGTCGAACGCGGCTGTTGTTTCTCAGCGTGCCGGCGTCGCTGCTTTGATCGCGTCGTTGAAAGCTTTGACCGCGGCGGCGGGGCCTTGCGGGTGGTCCCATACCGCAGCGATCACAGCGAGAAAATCGGCGCCGGCTTTGACGAGCGTGCCGCAATTTTCCGGTGTGATACCGCCGATGGCGCAAGATGGCACCGTCATGATCTCGTTCCACCAGGTCAGGATCTCGGGATCATTGCCGGCGATGCGACGCGTGTCCTTGGTGGTGGAGCGGAAGAAGCCGCCGAAAGCGACGTAATCGGCGCCGGCCTCGGCGGCCTCGATGGCGAGATGGCGCGAGTTGTAGCAGGTGACGCCGACGATCTTGTCGAGTCCGAGGATCTTGCGCGCCGTCTCGTAGGATGCGTCTTCCTGGCCGACATGCACGCCATCGCTGCCGGTCTGCAGGGCGAGATCGGGATGGTCGTTCATGATGAAAGCGACGTCGCGCGATTGCGCGATCGGTCGCAGCACATCTGCCGCGCGGCGTACGGTGTCGTCGTCGACATCCTTCAAACGAAGCTGCAAACAGGCGACATCGCCGGCATCGAGCGCGGCTTCGAGCTTGGGCGCGAACGCCGCCGGCTCGAAAGCCGGCGGCGTGATCAGATAGAGGCGGGCGCTCACGCCTCGCCGCGATAAATGCCGATGATATGGGCGAGCATCTTCAGCGCGTCTTCGCGCGGGCGCTGGAAGGTGTTCCGGCCGATGATCGAGCCATTGCCGCCGCCGTCGCGGATGGCGCGTACCTCGTTATAGACGCCGTCGAGATCTTTCGCCTCGCCGCCCGAGAAGACGACGATGCGCTTGCCGTTGAAGCAGGATTGCACGACATGGGCGATACGCTTGGCCGGCGTCGAGATGTCGATCTTCTGCTGCTCGTAGACTTTCTTCGCCGCATCGAGTTCGAGGAAATCGGTCGGCGGTTTCACCTTGATGATATGCGCGCCGAGGAGCGCCGCCATATGTGCGGCATAGGCGCAGATGTCGATCGCGGTCTCGCCGTTCTTCGAGAGATTGCCGCCGCGCGGATAGGACCAGACCACGACCGCGAGGCCATAGGATTTGGCCTCGCGCGCCAGCTCGGCGATCTCTTCCATCATCGTGTAGGCTTCGTCCGAGCCCGGATAGATGGTGAAGCCGATCGCGGCGCAGCCGAGGCGCAGCGCGTCCTTGACGCTCGCGGTCACGGCTTGCGACGGATTTTCCTTCGCGCGGGCGAGGCTGTTCGCCGAGTTCACTTTGAGGATCAGCGGGATCGCGCCGGCGAAGGTCGAAGCGCCGCCTTCGAGGAAGCCCAAAGGCGCGGCATAGGCCGAGAGCCCGGCATCGAGCGCAAGCTGGAAATGGTAATGCGGGTCATAGGCCGGCGGGTTGGGTGCAAAGCTGCGGGCGGGCCCGTGCTCGAAGCCCTGATCGACGGGCAGGATGACAAGCTTGCCGGTGCCGCCGAGCTTGCCCTGCATGAGGATGCGGGCAAGGTTCGCCTTGCTGCCCGGATTGTCGCTTTCGTAATGCGAAAGAATGGTGCGAACGCGCTCTGTGAGCTGCATGGGAAGGTCCTCGATCTGTTGCCGCGGATATACCAAAAGCGGGCGCAATCGGCCACTGCGGCCCGCTGATCGAACTTTGTCTAGGCTTTCCGAAGAAACGCAGCGCAGGCGGTTTCTGGTTCCGTGATTTCGTGCAGGTCGAGGCTGGCGTCGGCTGGTGGCGCGAAAACCGCGCCCATACCGGTGAGCTTTTCCCGCAACTCGGCCGCGCCGTGGAACCGCAAATCTTTGAGCCCGAGCCGCAGCGCCGCCATGGCTGCGCCCGGCTGATCGTTGCAATCGAGGATCGCCGTTACCGCGACCTGTGGATAGGCCTCACGCGCCTGGTCGATGACCGATTTGAACCAGCCCGGCCCCACTTGGAGCGCCGCGCCCGGCGCGCTGACGAGCGTCACTTCCTTGCCGCACGCGGCGGCGGCGGCGAGCGCCGCCTGCGCGTGGTCCAGCGAGTGGATGACAATCTCTCGGCGCACTTACCCCAATTTGCCGACGAGCGCGGCGGCCTCGACCATGCGGTTCGAGAAGCCCCACTCATTGTCGTACCAGCTCATCACGCGCACGAAGCGCTTATCGATGACGTTGGTCTGCGTCATGTCGAAGCTCGAGCT